>JAISVU010000015.1 GCA_031271375.1 Clostridiales bacterium
CTAAGGGGTGCTGCCTATGTCCAATAACTTCCTAAATATCCCGGCAGAAATGCGAGATACCCCGCACTGGATTGTTTGGCGTTTGGAAATGAAGCCGGACAAGAGCGGCGAATTAAAGCTCAGCAAAACGCCATATTCCGTGAATGGCGGTGATGGCAAGGTGAACGACGCCGCGACTTGGGCCAGCTTCACGGACGCGCTGGCGACCTATGAGAAGGGCAAGTATAACGGTTTGGGTTTCGTGTTCACTGATACGCCGTTTGTCGCTGTGGATATCGACGGTTGTTATGACCCTGGGACAAAGACGTATCGTGAGCTGGCTCTTGACATCGCAAACCGATTGGATAGTTATACTGAGCGCTCACAATCGGGACGCGGCCTGCACATTATTTGCAGGGGCCAGTTACCCGAAGGGCGGCGGCGTAACGGAAATGTCGAGATGTACAGCGCGGCCAGTAAAAGATATTTTGCCATGACGGGGCATATTAGTGGCTCACCAGTGCCAATAAGGGAATGCCAAGCTGATATTGATTTTATCCACAAGAAGTATATTCAACCAGTAGAGACAAAGGCCCCGGCGATTAAGCCCCGCTTGGGTCAGCGGTCAGCAGATTATAACGCTGATATGCAATTCCTTCAAATAGGATTAGAAAAGGACAGTGTATTATCCAGCCTGTGGGCCGGAAACAGGCGTTCCAATGACGAGAGCGCGAACGATATAGCGCTGGTTAATAAATTGGCGTATTGGTGTAACGGCAACGAAAGCCTTATAGAATCAGCGTTCTACGATAGCCCACACTATATAGACAAGGACGAAAGCCATTTAAAGAAGTGTGAGCGCCCGGACTACATACAGCGGACGATCCAGAGGGCGGTTAAAGATTTGAATACCACGGCCAGGGACGATAACGGCAGATATAAGAACGAGCAGGCGCGGCGGGAGTTTGCGGAGCCGACACGGGAAAGTAAAATTGCGTCCATCCAGCAGGCGGACACGCCGCCGGAATGGGAACCACCCATACCGTTTGACAATGTGACCGTTCCGGCGTTTCCGGTTGAGTGTTTTCCGCCGCAGTTAAAGGACTATGTGCTTGCGGTATCTGAGGCGACACAAACCCCGGTTGACATGGCGGCAGTTGCCAGCCTTGCGGATATTGCCGTGTGTGTTCAAGGAAAATACAAGGTACAGGCTAAACCAGACTGGACGGAGCCGCTTAATCTGTACGTGGCGATTGTGGCGAACCCTGCTGAAAGGAAATCAGCGGTACTGGGCCATATGGCGCGGCCTTTGTATGAATACGAACAGATATATAACGAGGCTTCAATGCCAGAAATTAATCAGAGCCGTTTAGAGAAGAAAATGCTTGAAAAAGAGCTTGAAGCTCTCACAAATGAGTTTGTAAAAAAGGGCGGCAGTAAGGCCGGAGTGCTTGCTAAACAGGATGAGCTAACCAATTTCAAGGAAAAGAAACCGTTGCGGCTTCTGGCCGACGATGTTTCCCCGGAGGCGTTGACTTCACTCTTGGCAGATAACGGCGGTAACATGTCGGTTATATCATCCGAGGGCGGCATATTTGAGATATTGGCAGGGCGGTACTCTTCCAGCGTGAACATTGATACATTCCTAAAGTCCCATTGCGGCGACCCTATACGCATTGACAGGAAGGGCCGCGAAAGCGAATATATCCCGGAGCCCTGTTTAACAACCTTGCTCTGCATACAACCTCAAGTATTGGACGGTATTATGTCAAACGATGTGTTTAGAGGCCGGGGATTAACAGCGCGGTTTTTATACTGCATACCGCAATCAGCGTTAGGCAACAGGCGCTTCGAGGTTGATAATATTCCACAAGGCCATAAAAAGCGATTCCGCCAGCAATGCTTTGATTTGCTGGATATAAAGAAAGAGAAAGAAACGGAGATTATTACATTGTCGCCGGAAGCGTATTCATTGACAGCAGAATACGCTAACCAGCTTGAGCCCCTCCTTGTGGACGAGCTTGAGGGTATGTCAGACTTTGCCGGGAAATTGCATGGCGCGGTTTTGCGGATAGCCGGGTTATTACATGTCGTAGAGCAGAATGGCTTTGCCAATGTGGAGCCAATGAAAGGCGAAACCATGTCTAACGCCATTAAAATAGGTGATTATTTTCTGGCTCACGCTAAGGCGGCTTATCAGCTTATGGGAGCGGATGAGGCAATGAAGGACGCTAAGTATATTTTAGCGAAGCTGGAAAAAGAACGCTTTGAGAGAGTAACCAAACGCGATTTTTTGCGGTTGTGCAGGAAATTCAAAAAGACGGAGCAGCTTGACGAGCCTCTTAAAAGGCTTATAGAATACAACTATCTAAAAGAACTAAATAAGTCAACAAGCGGTAATAATAGGGTTTTAGAAAGCTACATAATTAATCCTTTGATTTACGACTTAGTGTGACTGACGTGACTAGCGTGACTAGAGACTTTTTTACCAGTCACGCGGGTCACGCCAGTCACACACACACGAAAGGGAGGTTTACATGCCAAACATCTTTACAAAGCTATTCAAAACCAAGCGCGAGCCAGTAACACAGACGGCGATACTCACCAGCGGCGGGGCGTACTTTACGCCCTTTAGCGGGGACGCATACGCGAATGATATATACCGCGCCGCCGTTGACGCTATCGCCCGGAACGCCGCCAAGCTCAAAGGAACCCATGTTATCAAGAACGACACCGGGAGAACCGAGGGCGACAGACCGTTGAACCGGTTATTGCAGACCCGGCCCAATCCCTATACAAGCGCCTTTGATATGGTTTATAGGATGGTTGCTCACTACTATCTGTATAACAATTCCTTCGCTTACTTGCAAAAGGACGACCGGGGGGAGCTGACCGGGATATACCCGCTTCGCCCTTCCTCTGTGGAGTTTCTTACGGACGTTTCCGGGGAGTTATATGCCCGGTTCCACTTCGATAACGGGAACCAGTACATATTCCCTTACTCGGACGTTATCCACCTTCGCCGGAATTATAACAGCAATGACCTTTTGGGCGACCAGAACACGGCCTTGCTCCCCGCGCTGGAACTGGCCCACACACAGAACGAGGGCATCATCCAGGGCATCAAGAGCGGGGCGCATATTCGCGGCGTACTGCGATTCAATACCATGCTGACCCCGGAAAACAAAAAGGCTGAAAAAGACCAGTTTATGAACGATTATTTACAGATGGACAATAACGGCGGGGTTATCGCAACCGACAGTAAAATGGATTACTCGCCGCTGAAAATGGAGCCTTACGCCATTGACGATAAGCAGCTGCAAGCCGCCAAGTCCAAGATTTACGCCTACCTGGGTGTATCAGAGGCTATTGTTACGGGGGCGTACCGGGAGCATGAGTGGGCGGCGTTTTATGAATCGGTTATTGAACCTATAGCCGTTCAATTATCGCTGGAGTTTACAGCGAAGGTATTTACCGCCCGCGAACAAATCCTTCGGTAATTCTATTGTTTTTGAGGCTAACCGCCTACAGTTTGCCAGCGCCAGGACAAAGACGGAGTTAATCCGGGTACTGGCTCCCATGAAACTTCTTACGCGAAATCAGGCATTGGATATTCTGAACCTTCCGAGAGTGTCGGACGGCGACGAATATATCCAGAGCTTGAATTATATAGATGCCAGCATTGCTGACAGATACCAATTAGGAAGGGAGGGGAACGGGGATGAAGAGTGAGTACACAATTAAAGACCTTGCTACTAGATGCCGCGAAATAATATACGGCGTCGTAATTGACTTGGCAAAGGGCCAGCAGGCGGAAGCTGTTACCGCGCTTGAACGCATGATGCAACAGCTTGAAGCAATCGCCAACGAGGAGGGCAAATAAATGAGCCTACTAGAAGATGTCAAGCTCGCACTCCGTATAACCGGCGACGACTTAGACAGCGAGATAACCGACGTTATAGCCGCCTGTAAAATGGATTTACAGTTGGCGGGGATCATCCTCATAACCGATGATGACCCCCTCATTAAGAGAGCGGTTATCTTGTATGCCAAAGCCAACGTCGGCTATGACGAGGACAGCGATAAATACCAGCGCTCATATGACGCCTTAAAGATGTCCTTGAGCTTGGCAGGGGATTACAACGACAGGGGGATGAAGAAGTGAAAGAAACCCGTTTATGCGAGGTAAGGGCCGCAGAACCGGCAGGAGACAGCGGCCTTACCCTGACGGGCGTACCGATTGTATACGATACGCCCACAGTGATAGACAGTCCGGCAGGACGCTATACCGAGATTATAAGGCGCGGCGCTTTGGATTCGGCAGACCTCACCGACGCGCGTTTATTATACAACCACGATTTAACCAAAGTACCGCTGGCGCGAACGCCAAAGACTATGACGCTGGAGCGCGGCCCGGCAGGGCTTAACATGGCGGCGGTATTGCCTGACACCGAGGAAGCCCGGAGCGTTTACACGGCAGTGAAGCGCGGCGACCTTTCCGGTATGTCATTCGCTTTTAAGATACCGCAGGGAGGCGACCGCTGGAACCGGGAAACACGGACGCGGGAAATCCTCAAGATTGAGAAGGTGTACGAAATAAGCATCGTACCTTTCCCGGCCTACCCGGAAACCAGCGTAGAGGCGCGGAGTGTGGTACAGGAAATCACTAACGGCATTAAGGCCGATGCACTGATTAAGTGCAATCAAATCTTATTTCACGGATTCGTGAAGAAAGGATAACAACATGAAGTTTAATACAATCCAAGAAGCGTTTAACCACTACAGGACGGCCAGTCTTGCCGATATTGAGAAGCGGGCCGCAGAGATTAAGGGCATTATAGAAACCGATCCCGCCGCTGATGTTTTAACCCTCAATATCGAAATCAGCGGATTGATGGAGGCAAAGAAGAACCTGGAAGAAAAGGAACCGGAAAAGCGTTCCGCCGCTCCGGTGCTTAACCCGGTTACGGGCATGAGCTTCACGGCATCGGCCCCGGTAAGCAACAACGATATTTTCAGTTCTGCGGAATACCGGAGCGCGTTCTACAAGACCATGCTTGAGCAGCCACTCACGCCGGAGGAATCGGCGATTTTCCAGAGAGCGCGGGGGATCATGGCTACCGAGAAACGGGCAGCATTTATCTCAACCAGCGAAGCGGCGGCGGTTATCCCGACGCAAACCCTTAACGAGATTTACAAGCTGGCTACCGAGCAGGGAGCGGCCCTGTCGCTGGTTCGCCGGTTTGATATTCCCGCTAATCTGGCCGTGCCTGTGGCTACGCCGGAGGACGCGGCGGACTGGCATGTTGAAGGCGCCGAGGTTACGCCGGATAACAAGAAGCCTGTCAGCGTCGTATTTAACGGCTACGAGCTTATGAAGGTTTTCAGCATATCGGCGGCGGCGCGGTCTATGAGCATAGCCGCTTATGAATCATACTTACAGGCCGAGCTTGCCAGAGTAATGATTACAGCCTTGCAGAGGGCTGTTATCAGCGGCACGGGGAGCGGCCAGCCTGTGGGTTTGCTTAAAGCCGGGATTATCACAAACACGGTCAGCGGCGCGGCGTCATATGCAACCTTGCTTGAAACGGCGGCGAAGCTCAAAGGCGGGTACGCTCACGGAGCGACCTGGGCCATGAGTAACGCGACGCTGTATAACAACGTGATGTCCGTTACAGACGCGACAGGGCGGCCCCTGTTCAACGAAACCAGAGACGGGGAAGTTGACAGGCTCATCGGAAAGCCTATCGCGGTTGACGACTTCATACCTGACGGCACGGTTATATTCGGGAACTTCCAGTATTACGGGATGAACTACCCGCAGGATATTTTACTGGAAGTCAGCCGGGACAGCTCCTTCCGTAAGGGCTTGATTGATTACCGGGCCTTAGCGGTGTGCGACGGGAAGCCCATTGTCGCCGATGCGTTTGTGGCCCTGACGCTTACGCCTACTCCGTAATTTGCGAAGCAGGGATATTTTCTATAACGGTTCCGGGTATTATGACCCTACAGCTGGCGAGGCCATAAGCAGGGCAGACCCGGAACCGGGAAAGCCAAAGAAGCGCAGACGGCGCAAGAAGAAAAAGAAGGTAGCTAATGGCACATGAGGAATTTTACAGCAGTCCAGCGTGGAGACGTTGCCGCAAGGCTTTTATGATAAGCAAGTTTTATCAGTGTGAGCGTTGCGGCGGCGTTGCCGCCCTTGTCCATCATAGGAAACCTATAACGGCGGCGAACGTGCATGACACGAGCATAACATTGAGTTGGAGTAATCTTGAAGCTGTTTGTCTGGATTGTCATAACAAGGAACACATGACGAAGGGAACGGCGACAGCGGACGGAATCAGCTTTGACGCTGAGGGGAATGTCGTGTACACGTCGCCAGCGGCGCAGACGCAGGCCAGCGCAGCGCCGGGCCGGGCCGCAGCACAGGGGCGGGGGCCGGTGGGCAGGGCAGCCCCCCCAGGGGGCAGGCGCAGGGGGCCGGGCGGGAACCGAGCTAGGCTCATAACAAAGCCTCTCCACTATATAAAAAGTCACAGGAATGGGAGTTGATACTTTGGTAAACATGCAGTACAATTTACTGGACATAAAAGAGGTTAAAGCGTTTTTGGAGAACATACCAGAAGACAGGAAGATACTTGCCGACGGCCTTGTTAGTAAGCTGGAATACCTCACAAACTTGCTCAACAAGCTGGAAAAGCAGCTGGATGAGGGTTTAGATGTCGCTTTCGTCCGCGCCTATAACGAGACAATACAGCGCTATGGCATCATTTGTAAACAGCTTGCAGGATTGCTCCCCAGGGCTACGGAAAATCTGACGAACGACCCGCTGATTCAGTTCATCGGCAAAGGCGGTAAAAAATGAATTATATCGCGGAATACTGGGGCCAGATTGAAAACGGCGCAGCGGTGGTATCAAAGAGGGTACGGCGGCAGTACGAACGGCTCATGCACGATATAGACCATCCAGGGCGGTATGTGTTCGACGAAGATAAAGCGGACGAGCCTATAAAGTTTATAGAGCAGTTCTGCCGCCATTCTAAGGGCGAAAAGGGCGGGGAGCCGGTTATCCTTGAATTATTCCAGAGGGCCTTTATAAGCGCCCTTTTTGGGTTTGCGGACGCTTCTACGGGGTTAAGGAGATACCGCGAAGCCATGTTCCTCTGTGGCCGGAAAAATGGCAAAAGTACCCTCCTGTCCGGCCTTGCCTTGTATATGCTCATGGCTGACGGCGAGGCCGGGGCCGAGGTTTACAGCATAGCCACAAAGAAAGACCAGGCGGCCCGTATATTTGAGGAATCCCATAACATGATTAAACAAAGCCCCGCTTTGTCCAAGCACATCAGGAAACGCAAAACTGATTTATACTTTCCTCTTACCATGAGCAAGTTTCAAGCTATGGGGAAGAACAGCGATACCTTAGACGGCCTTAACGCTCACTTAATCATTGTGGATGAGCTTCACGGGGTTAAGGACAGGAACCTTTATGAAGTCATGCAGCAGAGCCAGAGCGCCCGCCGCCAGCCCTTATTGATTATGATAACCACAGCCGGGACGGTTCGGGAATGTATCTTTGATGATATGTACGCTTACGCCTGTAATATCGTCGAAGGTAAATTCCAGGATGATAACTTCCTTCCTATCCTTTACGAGCTGGACGACCGGGAAGAATGGCAGAATCCGGGGGCTTGGGTAAAGGCTAATCCAGGTCTTGGCTCAATCAAGAAGCTGGACGACCTTCAGCGCAAGGTTGATAAAGCCAAGAACAGCCCAAAGGATTTAAGCGGGATACTGACAAAGGACTTCAATATCAGAGATACGGTATCCACAGCTTGGCTCTCCTTCGACGACATAAACAACGAGGGAACCTTTGATTTAACGAAATTCAGAAACAAACACGCCATAGGCGGCGCGGACTTGTCCATCACGACGGATTTAACCTGCGCGACGCTGTTAATGATGGATAAGGACACCGGGGAGCGATGCGTACATCAGATGTATTGGCTTCCGTCCGAGAGCCTGGAGAAGCGTGTGCAGATTGATAAGATACCCTATGATATATGGTTCAGAAGAGGGCTTTTGAGGCTCTGTACGGGCAACAGCATTAGCTACGGGGATATAACGGCCTGGTTCCTTGAAATGGTGAACGATTGCGCTATAGCCCCTCTGTGGATTTATTACGACAGCTACAGCGCCAAGTATTGGGTCGAGGAAATGGAGAGCCACGGCTTCAAGATGGTTCGCTGTATTCAAGGGCCTAAGACGTTGTCCCTGCCGATGCAGCAGATGGGCGCGGACTTACAGGCCAAAAAGATAAACTATAACAATAATCCGATCCTAAAATGGTGTCTGACAAACACCGGCATCGTCACCGATCGCAACGGAAACATTGTCCCGGTCAAGAACCAATCCCCAAAACCGCGGATAGACGGCACGGCTTCACTGCTGGATGCTTATGTCGGCTTGATGGAGCATTACCAGGAGTTTGCAAATTTGAGATAGCCGCAGCAAAGAAAGCAATACGGAAAATCCGCAGCAGTCAACATGAACCCGTTCAAAAATGACCGGGTTTATGTTTATAAAAAATTAATATTTGATAATGTAAATTTGTGGCAAAACACTAATTTCACAACCTTGCAAGCTGGGCATATGGTGTAGCATATGCAAAAATCGATTGTTGGGCTGCCGCCCAATCACGCCCATTTTTTAAAATGGTTAAGCCGCTTTGCGTCTGCTTTTTATAAAATTCCCTAACGATGCTCATTCAAACTTGCATTGAAAGGCCATATCTTTGCATGATAGATTATAGAATTTTACAGGAACAAGACACAAATCAGACACTAAAAGGGAGCTTGTTGTGGATTTGAGAAAAACGAAACCGCCTAGAATGTTGATTCTAAGCGGTTTTCTTGTAAGGCGCCAACCGGATTCGGACCGGTGAATAAAGGTTTTGCAGACCTTCGCCTTACCACTTGGCTATGGCGCCGGGGGCGTGGGGCGTACAGCGCCCAGGTTATAGGGAAAAGGTAATAGGTAATAAGCGAAAACATAGAAGTAATCTTACCTACTACCTCTAACCTATTACATCTTACCTAGACGCGCATAACGCGCTGAATGACCCGTAGGGGACTCGAACCCCTGTTACAGCCGTGAAAGGGCCGTGTCTTAACCACTTGACCAACGGGCCGTCCGTAAGGACAAACTTTGTCCGTCCGTAGGGGCGAACTGAGTTCGCCCGTAAAGCCGGGATAAAAGAAGATATCTGAGCTCTCAGCTCTAGCATTATACACCGGGCAAGTAGTTATGTCAACTATTATTTCGTTTCTGTCATCAACTTGTTATCACCTATCATCAGCCTATACAATGTCGGGCTCAGGTTGAACTCATCCATTGCGTCGGCGGCTTCGGACAGGGCCGTTTTTCTTGTTTTATCGGGCAGTATGGTTTTGACGGCGCGGATCATTATATTCTTTGGCGAGTGGTCAAAATCCACGTATTCCAGCAACTGGGTCTTATATCCCGCCCAGGTTAAGAGGTTTGCGCGTATCGCGTCGGTTATCAGCGCCGCGGCGCGTTCCTTTATTGTGCCGTATCGGGAGAACAGCGTAAGGGCGTTGGGCCTCATTTGAGCGTTCAGCTCATGCTGGCAGCAGGGGACGGCGAAGATTGCGCCCGCGTTCATACGTACCGCCTGGAACAGCGCGTAATCCGTAGCGGTGTCGCAGGCATGGAGCGATATAAGCATATCGGGCTTGTAATCCAGGTCAAAGCCCGCTATATCGCCCTGCCGAAAACTCAGCCCGGTATAACCGTATTTCAAGGCGGCGGCCTCGCAGGAACGTATAACGTCCGCTTTCAAGTCAAGGCCCAGTATTTCGGCCTCTATACCCAGAACCTCGGTGAAATAATGATACAGTAGAAACGTGAGGTATGACTTGCCGCAGCCAAAGTCAACAGCCCGGATCCGCTTTGGCGGGTCTTTCCCGAATACATCGTCAATAATCTCCAGGAAGCGGTTGATTTGCCGGTACTTGTCATACATCGGCGCGGCAACGCTGCCGTCGCGGGTGAAAATCCCGATATCGGCAAGAACGGGTATGCGATCGCCTTCACGTATAATATATTTCTTCTCCCGGTTATGTGTGACGGAAACAGGCTTGGGCGCGGAGGATTTCCCTGCCCGCGACAGAACCTTTCCGTCCTTCGTCAGCTTCACCGCGTGTTCCTTTCCTGTATCGTCCCAGGCGTTTAACTGCTTTAACCCCGCCGACATAAGCCCTTCGATATACCCGGCCAGTCCGCTTTCATGCATACGCTCATGGAAGGCCTGGGTCTCAGTCAGTTTTTCGACTTGGAAAGCGGCCTTTGTTCTCGTTATAGTTACTTTCCTATACGTACTGCCGGAAGCGGGGCTGCTCAGTACGATTTTGATAATATTACAGTTAAGCAGCTGGTGCAATATTTCTATTAATATATTAATTGAATTCACCGTCCAAGTGTATAGATAAAAAGGATATTCAAATCTGCTTTCGCGGTCAACGTTTCAAACGTTTAAGATATAGAGAACGCTTTCAACAATGCTATAGGTGAGAAGATGCTCTAATCTTTGGCCGCCTATGACGTGTGCGGAAACGAAGACTCTGTTTTTGCTTTTGCCTCGCTGGCGGGTTTGCTGATGGTAAAACCAAACTCGGCAGCTAACTCTTTCAAACGATCATTTCTTTGCCTGCTCCTCTCGTCCGGTGTTAAGTCTTTCGTCTCCTCATAAAGCCGCAGACGAATAGCGTTAATTTCAGCCTCACATCTATTCATCATCTTTTGTCACCTCTATAGGCGAAAGTATAAGTATAGGTTTGTAACCCTGCCTAATATTAACATTCCTGGTCATGGTCAAAGTAGTGGTTGAACAAGGTTGTCTCAATGTAGATTTTAAGTTTTCGCATAGTTACTATCACCTTCCATGTTCTCCGCCATCAGCTATCCATTGCCCATCAGCTTTCGCAAACGCTTCAACCGGTATGAAAGGGCGGAGAAGCGGTTTACCTCTTTATTATTATCTACCATCCGGGCCAGCGTCTCTTCCGAGCCGAGGATGACGACTAGCTCTTTGGCCCTGGTGACGGCAGTGTAAAGGAGATTACGCGTCATAAGGAGGGGCGGGCCGCCGAGCAGTGGTATTACGACGACGCGGTACTCGCTGCCCTGGGACTTGTGAATGGTTATAGCATAGGCGGGCTCCAGCTCATCCAGGCGGGCGTAAGCGTAATCGACGGCCCGTCCCCCGTCGAATACGACGCGCAGCAGTTCCGCACCGTCGTCTATCCTGGTTATAACCCCCATGTCGCCGTTATATATGCCGGAACCCTCGGCACGTGTGCCGTCGGGCTTTGTATACTCCCAGGCAAGGGAGTAGTTGTTCTTGATCTGCATTACCTTGTCTCCCTCGCGGTAGACAAAGCCGCCGTACTCCTTTTCACGCTTGCGCGGCGAAGCGGGGTTAAGCGCTCTCTGGAGCGCGCTGTTTAGGCTTCCGGCGCCCAGGCCGCCTTTGCGCATTGGGGTAAGCACCTGTATATCGGTCATCGGGTTCGCGCCGGAATATTTCGGAAGGCGGTCGCGTACCAATCCCGCAAGGATTTCCGTCACCTGCTCGGCAGTGCGCCTTCGCAGGATGTAGAACCCGCGCCCGTCCTCGTTATAAACGGGACGCTTTCCCGCCTTTATGCGGTGGGCGTTCATTACGATGGCGCTCTCCCGGGACTGCCGGAAGATCTCAGTCAGTTTAACCACCTTTATCTCACCGCTGTTTATTATATCTTTAAGGACATTGCCCGGCCCGACAGACGGGAGCTGATCGGCGTCCCCCGCAAGGATAAGGCGCGCGCCCCGGGGTATTGCTTTAAGCAGCGCGTACATAAGGGAGATATCCACCATAGAGCTTTCGTCTATGATAACGGCGTCCGCCTCGACCGGGTTTTCCTCGTCGCGTTCGGGTTTGGCCGCTCCGGCTTCGCCGCCGGTCATGCCGATGAGCCGGTGGATCGTTTTCGCTTCCGTACCCGAGGCTTCCTCCATGCGTTTGGCAGCCCGGCCCGTCGGGGCGGCCAGCTCGATTGCCAGCCCGCGCTTTTTTAATAAACTGATTATGGCGTTAATGATCGTAGTCTTGCCCGTGCCGGGGCCGCCGGTTATAACCAGAACGCCCGAGGACATCGCTTCCTTCACGGCGGTCTTTTGCTCCGGGGCCAGCTCTATACCGGCTTGTTCCTCATGGCTGCTTATGTCGGCGGCGAAGCTCTTTCCGCTTATGTCCGCGGCGTCCTGTGACAGCTCGATGAGCCGCTTCGCCGTGTAGCTTTCGGCGTAGAAGTATTTATTGAGATAGACGGCGGTGTGTTCGTCCTGGGGCTCCTGGAACACCTGTCGCTCCAGCTGGAGGGCCATAAGGCCGTTAGCGGCGGCTTCCTCGCTTATATCCATCAGCTCCGACGCCATAGATGTCAACAGGTTCTTTTCCAGGTACACATGCCCGTTCATAGCCTCCTCGCGGAGGATATACTTTATCCCGGCCTTGACGCGGAACTCGGAGGCGGGGTCAAGCCCGGCGCGGGACGCGATGGCGTCGGCGGTCTTGAAGCCTATGCCGATGATCTCGTCGGCAAGGAGATAGGGGTTTTTCTTTATGATTTCAACGGAGCCTTCTTTGTAACGCTTGTAAATCTTCTGGATGAAAGCGGGTGAGATACCGAATTCCTGCAAACGCATCATTACGGATCGCAATGAGTTCTGTTCGCTGAACTGGGCGCTTATCGCGATAGCCTTTTCCAGGGAAATACCTTTGACCGACGCCAGTTTGTCGGGGTGATTTTCTATGATATTGAATATGTCGGCGCCGAACTTTTCTGTTATACGCATTGCCGTGCGCTCGCCGATGCCCTTTATCGAGCTGGACAGGTACTTGATCATCCCAGGCAGCGTCGTAGGGCCGCTGCGAAGGGCGGAGGACGCGCCGAACTGCCTGCCGTAAGAGGGGTGCATAATAAAATTACCCGTAAGGCGCAAAACCTCTCCTTCGGTTATCTCAGGGAGGTATGCGGTACAGGTAATACGGGAACTGTCGGCTGCTCCCGCGTCCGCAAGGAGCAGCTCAAATACGGTGTATCCGTTATCGCCGCTGCGATATACAATGTTTTCCACCGAACCCTCTATTGAAAGGGCTTCGGTTTCAGAATTCTCAAAGCTGTTCATCAACCGCTTCGCTTTCCTGTATCATTTGCTCCTGCATTTGATCATACTCTTCAAAGGTCATTACCGGGTTATTACGCTTCATTTGCTTGTACATAAACGCCGCGATGCCAATACCGCCGCCGTTCGCCGCCTGGATAGACACCTGCTCGTCCAGCATGTCTTGGAAGATAAGCTCGGGGCCGGACTTGGCAAAGGGGCCGCTTTCGTCGGCAAGGGAGGTCTTTCGCAGCTCCTTGAACATCATTTGGATAAAATACGACTCAAAGGAGCGGCAGGCTTCCATCAGCTCCGCGTCGCTCTTGTCCTGGGCGGCATAGACAGCCGCCTCCATCGCGTCGGTTTTATTACTTTCCATCCGGTACATCGCGGCGGCGTCGGCCCCCGTCGTGGAAGCAGAGCTCACCGGCATGTACCCAAGCCCGGTCAGCATGTTAATATCCATAATATTTACCTCTTGAGGTTATTCGCCGTCTGGAGCATCTCGTCGGAGGTGGTTATAACCTTTGAGTTCAGGTCGTATGCCCGCTGGGCGACGATTAAGCGCACCATTTCCTCCGCAACTTGGACGTTGGCCATTTCGCGCACGCCTTGATGTACCTCGCTGGGAGTGATGACAGTGCCTTCGGATTCCGGCATGGGCTCGCCCGACGTCACAGTGGGCCTAAAGAGGTTCGCCCCGATGGCTTCCAGGCCCTGCACATTGGAGAACTGCACGATATCCAGCTGATGCCCCAGTTCTTCCATTCCGACTACCGGGTCGGCTGATTTAATTCTGAACCGGCCCAGATCGTCAACACTGATATCGTTAAGCGTTACGTCTTCCGGTATAATTATATGCTCCCCGTCAATGTCCAGAATCGAGTATCCGTCCGATGTGACCAGCGTGGAATATCCGTCTTCGGAGGTAGCCAGTTTAAAGCAGCCGTCCCGCGTGTAGGCGATGTCGTCAACATTGCGCTCGACGGTAAAGAAGCCTGGACCTTCAATCGCGAAATCCAGCGGATGGTTCGTAACCTCGATGTTGCCCATGTCGAACATCCTCGCCGTCGCGATAGGCCTTACGCCCAAGCCTACTTGAAGGTTGACGGGGCGTGTGCCCAGCTCGTTGACGGGATCCAGGTTTGCCTGCTGAAGGGTTTGGTACAGAAGCGTTTTAAACTCAAGACGCTCCTTTTTATACCCGGTGGTGTTGACGTTCGCCAGGTTATTTGAAATAGTGTCCACGTTCATCTGCTGGGCTATCATGCCCGAAGCGCCGGTCCATAATGAGCGCATCATAGTGTCGTCCTCCTAATAATTATGCTCTGCGTGCCACGTCGTTCACGGCGCGGTTAAGAATCGCGTCATGCGCCGTCACAAAACGCTGGTTAGCGTCGTATAGCCGGGAAACGTTGATCAGATCAACCATTTCCTTGACAGCGTTTACATTGGAATCCTCAAGATAACCCTGCTCTATCCTTCCGGTAAAAGCAGCCATTTGGGTTTGGGGCGTAATCTCGTAACAGTTGTTACCCACCTTGCGGAGGGTCGTATAGTCCGTAAAGTCCGCCATAAGCAGCGTGTCCGTGAGCACGCCGTTCTGCGAAATATTCCCGTTGCCGTCAATCGTAGGCAGCCCCTGCTCCAGCGGGATAGTTACCGGCTCTCCGCCCTGCCCGAGGACATATCCGCCGTCTTTGGTCATCAGCTGGTTCAGGTTGTTTAACGTAAAAGCTCCGTCCCTTGTATAGCGCTGCACAACCTCTCCAGTTGGAAGCGTATAGCTTACCGTAAAAAATCCCGGCCCGGTTATCGCAGCAGCCAGCGGATCTGTTTCGGCGTGGAGCGAGCCCGGCGAAAAGTCCGTAAATACCTCGTCGGTCATAACACCGCTGCTGAAAGGCCCTACCGGGGCGGTTCTGCTGGGCAGGAACATCCTCGGGTCGTGTACCCGTACCATCAGCTCTTCCGTGAATGAGCGCGACGCGACCGAATCCTTCTTGAACCCAGCCGTGTCAACGTTGGCTATGTTGTTGGATAAAACATCCATCCGGTTCATTTGCTGCCGCATTCCCACCATCGATGTATATAATCCTCTGGTCATACAAATGCCCCTTTCCAGGCTCTAGGTTCCAGTCAGCTGTTCGACGTATTTTCCCGTCCCGAAAGCCACACAGCCCACGGGATCGTCCGCGATAAAAGCGTTCACACGCATCCGGTCCGCGATCATCGTGTCCAGGCCGTGAAGGAGGCTGCTGCCCCCGGTCATAACGATGCCCCGGTCGGATATATCCGCCATAAGCTCCGGAGGCGTTTCTTCAAGGACGCCGTGGACGGCTCTCATAATTTCCTCCAGCGGTTCCGATATCGCATCATATATATCGTCTGATGTCACCGAAACATTAGCGGGAAGTCCCGTGGCGAGACTTCTTCCGCGAACCTCCATTGTGTCGAAGGTGGAAGAGGGGCTCGCGGTGCCCACGGTTATCTTAATATTCTCCGCCGTGCGCTCCCCGATCAGCAGATTCCACCGCTTGCGGATATAGCGCGCTATGGCCTCGTCCAGGTTATCGCCCGCTACCTTAACACTAGCCGAGACGACGCATCCCCCGAGGGATATGACGGCAATATCCGTAGTGCCGCCGCCTATATCCAATACCATGCTGCCCCTTGCCTGGCTTATGTCGATCCCCGCGCCGATAGCCGCCGCGATGGGTTCTTCGATTAAATGAACGGTTCTTGCCCCCGCTTGCTTCGCCGCGTCTTCCACGGCCCGCCGTTCCACTTCCGTCACCCCGGAGGGGACGCATATAGCCACCCTGGGCTTGATCTGGAATATGCTCTTTCCCATGACCTTCTTTATAAAGTAACTGAGCATACGCTCCGTAATATCGTAGTCTGAAATCGCGCCTTCCTTGAGCGGCCTTAGGGCTATTATGCCTCCGTGCGTCCTGCCCAGCATCTGGCGCGCCGCAGTGCCTACTTCCATGACCGCCTTTGTCCTAGTATCTATCGCCACAACGGAGGGCTCTTGCAGTACAATGCCGCGGCCGCGTAAATAAACCAGGACACTGGCCGTGCCTAAGTCAATGCCCATGTCATGCCCGAACATACAGCGCTCCCTACTGGATACTAGATAAAAGAAGGACCTAGAACCTAGAAAAGGCTTAAAAGAATCAATCCTTCTGCAATGAACTATTATAAACCACTTTACTAAAAAAAACAATATTATTTATTTCTGGCTTTTTCTGCTGGTTTTTTCTGCGTAAATCTTGTATAATGATAAGCGGGAAGCGTATCGGAAAGGATGGTATCTGTGGCATACTCGGCGTTATACAGGCGGTTAAGGCCAAGGTCCTTTGCGGATGTGGTGGGCCAGGGGCATATAGTAAGGACGCTAAAAAACCAAATAACCACGGGCAGGATCTCCCATGCCTATCTCTTCTGCGGGACACGGGGCACGGGTAAGACCACAACAGCCCTCATTTTCGCAAAGGCGGTCAACTGCCTCAGCCCTAAGGACGGCGACCCCTGCGGGGAATGCGCCGCCTGCCATGCTGTGGAACGCGGGGGAGGCTTTAATGTCATAGAAATCGACGCGGCGTCAAATAACGGCGTCGAGAACATCCGCGACATCCGCGAGGAGGTTAAGTATCCCCCGGCGGAAGGCAAAACCAAGACATATATAATAGACGAGGTACACATGCTCTCGGCCAGCGCTTTCAACGCGCTGCTCAAGACGCTGGAGGAGCCCCCGCCCGGCGTTATCTTCATTCTTGCCACTACCGACCCCCAGAAGATACCCGGCACGGTTCATTCGCGCTGTCAGCGCTTTGATTTCAAGCGCGTGTCCGTTGCGGATATGACCGAGGCCGTGGCGCGTTATCTGACCTCCGAGGGCATAGACTTCGAAATGGACGCTGTGCGCCACGCCGCCAGGATTGCGGACGGCTCGATGAGGGATGTTCTGTCTATACTCGACCAATGCGCGTCCTTTTATATGGGCGAGCGAATAACGCTGGACAAGGTGATGGATATTACCGGTTCCGTGGATGCCGCGGTGCTCTCCCGGCTGGCGCTTGCGTTGTCAAAAGGAGCGGCGGCCGAATACCTGCTCATCATTGAGGATATATTACAGGGGGGCAGAGACGCGCACCAAGTGGTGTCCGAGCTTATTGCGCATCTGCGGAATCTGCTGATAATCAGCACCGCGGGCGGCAGCGCGGGGAAGCTATTGGACGCTTCCGACGAAGGGCTGGCGGAGCTGCGAAAAACGGCTTCCGAGCTTACGCCGTCTTTATTGACCCGCTATATTACCGTCTTATCCGAGCTTACCGCGAAGATGCGTTACGCAGGCAATCCGCGCATACTCCTGGAGGCGGCCTGCATTGGGCTGGCGGAGCCTGTTATTTTAGCCACAAAGGACACAAAGGATACAAAGAAAACAATCAAACCCGAAAATATTTCTGATAAAGCAGCCGAAGAGCCTGTTGATAAAATAATAAATGGATGGGGCGCTTTTCTGTCCTCTTTCGGGGCTGTTGAGCGGAACATGCTTGCGGAGGCGAAGCCGGAACGCGGTCCTTCCGGGATTCTGCGCATAGTCTGCGGGAATGCGGCAATATATGATTTTTTGAAGAGAAAGCGGGAGGAAATTTCAGCAAAACTTGCAGAGCGGTTCGGCGAACCCGTCAGGGTTGAAATCGTGCCGGCAAGCGGGGATTAAACAGTTATGTAAACATACACAGGAGGGAATCATATGAACAAGCGGGGTTTCGGCGGCATGGGTATGCCGGGGAACATGCAGCAAATGATGAAGCAGGCCCAGAAGATGCAGCAGCAGATAGCCGACAAGCAGGAGGAGCTGGAAGCAAGGACGCTGGAAGTCACCAGCGGCGGCGGGGCGGT
>JAISVU010000080.1 GCA_031271375.1 Clostridiales bacterium
ACCTCGGACTCGGACTGGACGAACACGCCCCCGGCCTCGGCCAGTTTCGCGGCCATGTACTCGGGTATTTCGTTCTGCGGGGTGATGGGATAGCCGAAGAAAGCCCTGCATCCGGCCGCTATCGCGGCGGCGGCTATGGCTTCGTTCCCTTTCATCAGCGTTTTCATAAATCCTCACGCTCCACTCTGATGACGCTGTCCGGGCAGATTACCGCACACATCGCGCAGGCTATGCACTGCTCAGGATCGTCGCATTTTACCGGGTTGTAGCCTTTGTCGTTCACATAAGCCAGATTAAGGCTAAGGATATGCTTTGGACAAGCCTCAACGCATAAGAGACAGCCCTTGCAGACATCCTCCGCGAACGTCAGTTTCGATTTCGACAACTCATTACCTCCTTCATGCTAGAGCCGAGAACCGAGGGCCCGGGACCTGGATAGTTAATAATAAAAAGGCTCGGGGCCGGTCTGGGCTTATGTTATTCATATGTGATAGTTTTAGCTAGTAAATCTTTTGGCGATAACGTCTTAATACTGCTCATTTTGAACCCTTCTAAATCCCGGGTTATGATGTAATCGGCAAACATACTCTTACCGCAAGAATACTCTACTGCATCCTCGAAGTCACCCCATGATAAATTCAACGCCTCGTGAATGTTATCCTCATTGACAGGCGCAATACGTATAGTTTGAAATAGTTTTCTCATAACTTCTAACGCGTCTTTCTTACTCTGTAGCTTTTTACTGGCGATATAAAAAATATCCGTAACTGCGGCTGCCGTTATATATCCAATCATATGACCTTTTTCAACTAACACGGTTAATCTCTCAGCGTCTTTAAAGTAAGGCTCACGTTTTAAAATGATGTCGAGAATGACATTCGTATCAATTAAAACTTTCATATTTACCCAACCTTTCAGTCCGGTATTCCTCAAGCGCCGTACCGTCGTCTGGAATAACGCCTACTATTGATTCTGTTAATGAACCCTTCAGCATTGCGTCGATTTCGGATATTGTAAACTGCGGCAGCGAAGGCTCCTCTTTAGCCTTAAAAACAAAAATCTCAACTTGTGTATTCTGAAAATCCCTCGGCAGCGAAATGATCCCATCCAGCAAGCTGCTGTCAATTACTTGCCTGACCGCTTCCATGCTAATTCCTCCTTCATAATATCAGCTTTGCCACTCTTCCCTCATTATCAGTTTATCAAATACCACAATATGCGATTTCAATTTATCCTTTATCTCTTCATACACATTCCTTATTACAAATGTCATAACAAGGGGAATGCCGGATTTTTCCGACACCTCCCGCGCCAGCTCCTGCCCTTTCAGCACATGCCAGCCCTTGGTCTGCCTGAGCATATGGGAAGTGTTGACAAGCCCGGTAACCCTAAGGCCGCTCATAGCCTGGGCTTCGCGGATAAAGGCCAAAACCTTTTCCGCCTCGCCGCTTTCCTCGCGGAAGGCGTTGACCGTTACCCACATTTCATAATCACTGAGGTTATCCTTAAAGAACGTCAGGGTTTTCAGCCCGTGGACGGAACCCGCAAGATCCACAATGAGATTATGCCCTGCTATAACGGCCCGCTGAACCTGCCCGCTGATCGCGGGCAGGTCTTGGTTGGCGGCGTTGTTAATATTATTCCCGATAACAGTCACGCCGTGTCCGGCCAGGAAGTCCGCCTTCTCGCGGCTGCGGAAATAGGGGTTGAGCACATCCATGTCGGCAAGGAACACCGGGCTCCGCGGAAAACGCCGCCGCATCTCCAGCGCGTAATTAACGCAGAACTCCGTTTTGCCGCAGCCGTAGGCCCCGGTGACGATAACGGGCTTAAAGTCCATTTAGCCCAGATATATGCTGTTGACGTTCCGTATCGCATTAATGCGGGCTTCGGCCATCGCGTCGGCCACCTGTCCCGTGGGTATGTTCTTCTCCTGGGAAGTGCGTATAATCTCGGCGGTCAGGTCGTAGATATGCTCGATGGAGCGGCGCACATTATCCTCGTTATAACCGTGCAGCTCCTCGTAGACATTGATAATGCCTCCCGCGTTGGCGACATAGTCCGGGGCGTAGATAATGCCCTTATCGTGGATAGCCTTGCCGTGCTTCTCAGGGTCAAGAAGAACATTGTTGGCGGCCCCGGTTATGACCTTGCATTTAAGCCTTCCGAGTGTTTCGTCGTTAATAACGCCGCCCAGAGCGCATGGTGCGAAGATGTCGCAGTCCACATCGAATATCTTATCCTTGTCAACCGCCGTAGCGCCCAGCTCCTTCGCCAACTTCTCAACCTTTTCGGCGTTGATGTCGGTGATGTAGAGCTCGGCTCCGTCGGCTTTAAGGAGCTTGCAGAGGTTCTTTCCCACTTCCCCGACGCCCTGAACCGCGACCTTGCGCTTCTTCAACCCGCCTTCTTTGCCGAAGGCGGCCTCGCCGGCGGCCCGCATCGCCTTATAAACGCCTAGCGCTGTAAACGGCGAGGGATTGCCCGACTTATTCTCAAGGCCGCAGACATAGTCCGTCTCCATGTTGATATAGGCCATGTCGGCTGTCGTTGTGTTCACGTCCTCGGCGGTGATGTATCTGCCGCCCAGACCCTCGATAAAGCGGCCAAAGGCGCGGAAAAAGGCTTCCCTGCGCACGATGTCGTTTTTCAGCTCATCAGGGTCGCCGATGACGACGCTTTTGCCGCCGCCCAGGTTTAACCCGGCGCAGGCCGATTTGTAGGTCATTCCCCTGGCAAGGCGCAGCACGTCCGTTGTGGCTTCTTCCTCGGTGGCGTAGTTCCAGAACCGCGTGCCGCCCAGGGAAGGGCCTAGAACCGTGTTGTGGATGCAGGTGATTGCCTTGAGGCCCGTGGGCTTGTCATAGAAATACACCAGCTGCTCGTACCCGTACTCGCTTAG
>JAISVU010000098.1 GCA_031271375.1 Clostridiales bacterium
AGGATTACCACCACTGGGGTAAGCCGCTATATGGTTACTATTTGGCCGATGACACATGGGTACTGCGCCGGCATATGCAGCTGCTTACGCTTGCCGACATTGATTTTTTAGCGTTGGACACTACAAACGGCGTACTTTATCTTGACATCTGTCATAAACTTTTTACCGTATTGGAGGAATTGAGACAACAGGGATGGAAAACGCCGCAAGTAGTTTTCTTTACCAACACTTCCAGCGGGGAGGCGGTTGACGCCCTATATAATGAGTTTTATAAAAAGGGGCTATATCGCTCTCATTGGTTTATATGGGAAGATAAACCGCTCATCATCGGGCGTTGTGAGGAATGTGGGAGCGCGGCCAAAAGTTTCTTCACCTTTCGCCGTCCGCAATGGCCAAACGAACCGGACGAGGCAGGCGCTTTCCCTTGGATGGACTGGCGAAGGCCTCAAAAAGTATATGTAAATGGAGCGGGGGAAAAGGAGACTGTAAGCGTCTCGGTAGCGCAGCACCCTGGTTTGTGGTTCAGCGACTCCGCTTTCTACGGTTTAGATAGTAATTGGGGCAGAAGCTACCATCCCGGGCAGCCGGATCAAGCTCCAAGCGCTGTTTTATACGGAAGAAACTTTCAGGAACAATGGGATGTGGCCTTGAAAGAGGATCCGAGCATTGTATTTGTCACAGGCTGGAATGAGTGGTTGGGTATGCGTTTTCCAGGAAGCGACCCGTCGCGGCCAATACGTTTTTTGGACACCTGCTCAATGGAATATAGCAGAGATATCGAACCGATGCAAGGCGGTTACGCAGATAGCTATTATATGCAGCTGGTGGCAAATATCCGGCGTTTCAAAGGTGTGCAGGATACGAAGATTCGCTTGGAAAGCAAAATTAGTTGGCGGAAGCCTTTTACACAATGGCAATCGGTAGATTGCGTTTACCCTCACTTTTTAGGGAACGGTCAGAAGCGGGAGCACGCAGGTTTTGGGGGTTATTTTTACGAGACGCAGGGCGCGGCGAATGATATAATGATGACAAAGCTTGCCTGTGACAAAACCTATCTACACTTTTACCTTGAAGCTGTTCGGCCGTGGAGCAAGACTTCCTTGCCGATGTTGCTCCTTAACACCGGAGGCAGTTATGACAAGGGCTGGTTGGGTTATGACTATGTCGTAAACCGTGTACAAGCGAATGGACCGTCCTTGCCGCTAGAGCACAGCCCCGGCGGATGGTATTGGCAGTCTGTAGGGAACACGCTCTGCCGCTTGCAAAGTAACATGTTGCATTTACTCATTAGGCGGGATTATTTGCGAATGACGAGTATACAAGAGCCAGCAGAGCTACACTTTAAATGGTATCATGGTCCGACGTTGGAAGGAGATCCAATGGCATTTTACCTTGATGGGGACGCCGCTCCCAGTGCGCGCTTTAATTATGTTGTTCGCTACTTGAACGCATAGATGAAAATATAGACAAGCATTGAAGAACGGGAGGCTAGCATGCAGATTTACGACATAAAGGTCAACCACCTGGCCGAGCCGCTTGGCTTTATGATGGCAGACACACCTGTCCTGAGCTACAAGGTGAAGGGTACCCGAGGTGTGAGACAGAAAAGTGTGCGATTGAGGGCGGCGGACAATGCAGACATGCATAACCCTATATATGACAGCGGACACCTTGTCGAAACGTGGCCGGTATATCCCTTGACTCATCAGCTTGTTCCGCGCACAAGATACTATGTGCAAGTGGAGGTAATCACGGATGCGGGTGAATACGGCACGGCACAGACCTTTTTTGAGACCGGGAAGATGAACGAAACATGGCGGGGAGAATGGATCACTAGCGTACAGGCAGCGGACAATACTGTGCCGGTGTTGGGACGCGCTTTTGCTGTGAACAAACCGTTGCGGCGTGCCAGACTTTACGTTGGTTGCGCAGGCTTGTACCAGATGACGCTGAACGGCGGGAAAGTTGGAAATGAACACCTAACTCCGTACTGCAATGACTATTCCAGCTGGATGCAGGTAATCACCCATGATGTAACCGACCAAGTAATGCCGGGCGAGAATCTATTGGAAGCCACATTAGCCGGTGGATGGTATGAGGGTCGCTTCGCTTTGGCAGACCGCAGACAGATATATGGCGATACACTGGCCTTGATTGCCGAACTTCATATTGATTATGCAGATGGCAGCAGCGAATTAATATGCACCGGGGAGGACTGGTATTCCCGCAAGAGCGTTTACCAATGCGCCGAATTGTACGACGGCGCGGTGCTGGACTTCCGGCGGGATACCTGTACCCACTTTGGCACTAAGGTTGTAGCGATGGATAAACGTCTTTTGACAGACAGATTAAGTCTCCCGGTGGTAGAAAAAATGACATTACCTGTACAAAGTTCTTTCACCACTCCTAAGGGCGAAGCGGTATTGGATTTTGGGCAGAACATGGTAGGCAGCCTACGGGTGGACACAAGTTCCTTTCATGGCAAGGACTTCACCCTGCGGTTCTTCGAGGTATTGGACGAGGATGGCAATGTATACCTGGACAATTTACGTTCGGCTAAACAGGCTTTTGTTTATAAAACCGACGGTGAAGTGCGTCTGGTGCAGCCTCAGTTTACTTATTACGGGTTTAGGTATGTGTGGGTGAACGGTCTGGACGCCGATGTAGACACATCGGCCTTCACCGGAGTTGTGTTGTACAGCGACATGGCGCAAACCGGCAGCATCACTACCTCCGACCAACTGGTGAACAGGTTATTTTTGAACGCATTGTGGGGACAGCGCGGAAATTTTGTGGACGTACCCACCGATTGTCCTCAACGGGACGAGCGCCTCGGTTGGACGGGGGACGCTCAGGTGTTTTGCGGTACAGCGAGTTACAACATGGATACAGCAGCCTTTTTTACGAAATATATGTATGATATGTGGCAAGAACAGAAAAAGGCGGGAGGCGCGGTGCCGCATTTTGTGCCCTCCTTTGCAGACAAAGGCGAAGCAAACCCTACTGTCTCCCAAGGGTCAGCGGCATGGGGAGATGCGGCAACGATAATACCTTGGGTAAACTATCTTCACTGTGGCGATAAAGAATTGCTAGCGCGTCAGTACCCCAGTATGAAGGCTTGGGTGGAGTATATTCGCAGCCAGGATACGGAAAGCCAAGGCCTTTGGCTAAGTGGTTTTCATTTTGGAGACTGGCTGGCTCTGGACAATCCCGATAAGAACAGCTCATTTGGCGCAACTCCCAGCGAAATGGTGGCGAGCGCATATTATCTATATTCTACCCAACTAACAGCCAAAGCTGCCGCCGTGCTTGGGAAGGCCGAGGACGCTAAAGTTTACAAAGAACTGGCCGAACGTATACGAAAAGCTATACAGCGGGAATTCGTTACTCCAAGCGGGCGCATTGCAAGCGACACACAGACGGCAAATGTTATATCTTTATTTATGGGTTTCGCTATTGATTCTAAACGCGCCGCAACCGACCTTGATAAAAAGCTGCGAACCAACAGCGGTCATCTGCGCACTGGCTTTGTGGGCACGGCTTACCTTTGCCGGGTGTTGAGTGATAACGGTCTCAACCATAGCGCTTACAGCCTGCTGATGAATCGCGATTACCCAGGTTGGCTGTATGAGGTGGAAAGAGGCGCTACCACCATTTGGGAGCGATGGAACTCAATTAAGCAGGACGGTTCGCTTGGCGATGCGTCGATGAACAGCTACAACCACTATGCTTATGGAGCCGTAGTAGAGTGGTTGTACCGCAACGTGGCGGGATTGCAGCCTGATGAAGCAGGTCCTGGTTTTAAACATGTGCGTCTGGCGCCTCAGCCCGACCCGCAACTGGAATGGGTGAAAGCCGCATATGACAGCCCTTGCGGTTTATACCGATCGGAATGGCGAATTATGGGGGATGAACTGCATTTCGAGTTTGAAATTCCCTTTGGCGGCGAGGCATCGCTTTATCTTCCCTGTGCCCCAAAAGAAATTATGATGAATGGACTGCAAGTGCGATATGAAGATGGGATGCCACTTTTCATGGGTGAGCACCAAGTAGTTTACACATGTATAGTTTAGGACTTATTACTCATATAAGCGAATATGCGCGAAGGACAGTTTTAAGTTAACTGTGCCATGCAATTCCATAGCAAGTGTTTGCTGGAACAGCAATTTCATGGCAAAATTGATAGCAATGGGGGATTATCCGGGCTTCGTAATGGCCGAAAGTGGGCCACCTTAGCCAACTGAAAGGATGCCTCGAAATTTAAGCATCCTTTCGGTGCCTTAAAAATTCATTTTGAGAAACGTATATCTGCGTATCATTATATCTATATTGTTACACGCGCATTTTGTCCCGGCAAATCAAGATTTTCAGAGGTCTGGTGCGCTTTTATATTACGGTGGATATGAAACCTTCGTCTGTTTTTACTGACAAAATAAGGCTTGTAGGAATGTGTAATAATAGGACTGACCAATAAAACCTTGCAAAATCAAGGGTTTGTCACGTTAGTCCATTTTTTACACCCAATTTCTACGAAAGGCAGGATGCTTGCATGACAAAAACAATCGTAATCACAAACAGAAAAGGCGGCTGTGGAAAATCAGTTACCACCGCCAGCCTCGGCGTCGGACTTGCCCGTCAAGGCAAAAGGTACTCGTCATCGACACCGATAACCAACCGGGATGCTTGGGCGAGCAGCGGCGCGTTCTTTGCGCCGCGACCAGCCACTCGCTAACCGTCAGCTTCGGCGTAACGGAGCCGGATAAACTTCAAGTCACGCTCGCTGCGCTTATCGCGGACATCATCAACGAAAAAGACGTTGACCCGGAATCAGGCGTTATTCATCACTCGGAGGGCATTGACCCGGGATGCTTGGGCGAGCAGCGGCGCGCTTTTTGCGTCGCGACCAGCCTTATGCCCGCGAATAACAGCCTTGCAGGTATTGAACTCGCTCTCGCGCCTATAATCGGGCGGGACACGATACTCCGGCAGTACATAGACAGGGTAAAACCTTTATAGGACTATGTGTTGGTGGATACCTGCCCCACTCTTGACCTACTGGCGGTAAACGCTCTTGCCGCCGCTGACAGCGCGATAATCCGGGACGCATGTCGAGCAGGCGCGTTTTGGAGCGCGAACATGGTTCAAGTTCGCTCGAAAGCGCCGACCAGCCCCGTTACGCCGAAATACCTTGACGCGAAAGGATTAAGCTCATAGTGAGAGGTGATACCACCTCTGAAAAACAAGGCGGTTCAAGCATTTGCGGCACAAATGTACTGTACTGTTGCCGACAGCAGAAGATGGCCAGAAACAGGCGATTCAAAGTGTCCTAGAATAGCCAAAAGCCGTGGCCGGGGTGGGGGAAGAAAACCGGCTGCGTACCCGGAGACGGTTAAAGCGGGCGTTTACGCCCGGAGATGGTCATCGAAGAGAGTGATTTAAAACTCGTCGTTGAGGCGCTTCTGCTGGAGATAATTCATTCTGGCGGCGAAGCGGGCGTCTTCATTCTTGGCGAAGACGATTTTTGCAAAGGCATCACGTAATCCATGACTTTGGCGCTTTTTCAGCAGCGCGAAGTATACGGCGTCGAAATCACACTGGACGGATTCGCCGTAGCCGGGCAAATCCCAAGATTCCAGCAAATCTATAGCGCGAACAAGGAGCGGCAGCGGTATTTTGACATTTGTGGGTTTATTCATGGCCGGTTCCTCCAAGCTGAGTTCGCTGTCGACGACAAGTTTGACCATCCTGTCGTCTATGATAGACTTGCGGCTCTGAGCGCCGTACATAAGGGAACAAGTACAAGCTTTATTAATGAGGCTCGGGATGCCGGCGGAGAACTTGAAAATATCGTCGATGGCGGCCTCGGAGAAAATGTCCTTGAAGCAGCCTGCAAAAGCTAAATGGGTTCGTATGTACTCGTCAGTTTGGGTTCTGTCCAAGTGCCCAGCGGAGCAAACTATGTCTATACGCTGGCGTATTGCGGCGTATTTCAGCCGTTCAATCAGTTCGTCGGAATCGTTGCCGCGGTAGAGTATATCAGTAGGAACGGTACGGGAGAAAGGCGTCTCCTTAAAACCGTAGAAGGCTTCAAACATGGGATTCACCTTCTTTGAGAGCAGTGCTGTTTATGTCCTTGAAGCTGATGGCACGGCGGACACGCTCCTGATGCTCCCTGTAACGCTTCTCTTTCTCGTCCAGGAGCCTTGATGTTCCGGCCAGAGCCATGCCCATGCACTTGGGCAGCTTTGGCCTTGCCCCCGTGTGTTCGCCTATGTCCAGTTCCGTGACCTGCACGGAAGCGCGGGTCACGGGGTGTTCGACGGTGAGGACGGACGTGTCGGCGGGACCGTAGAGGATATTGACCGTCTGCCCGGCGAAAGTAATGCCGACCTCATACAGCTTCCTGCCAAAGCTGATGCAGCCGCACTTGTCTGCCTTCCGGGTTTCAAAACGCATGAAAGCCAAAGCAACGGCATCGGCTGACAGGAACCTTAGCGGAGCCTTTGAGTTTTTATACGCAATCTCAGGCGTCTCCCCATCCTTTAATCCGCCGTGGGTACGGGTGTGGTAACGTTCCCCGAGCCATATGTTTCGGAACTGTTTACCGTTGTCGAAGTAGACGCGCTTGGGGATTCCTTCCTTTAGGATGGCTTTTCGGAAACAATCCTCAACAACGCTCTGGTCCAGGCTATCATAGAACTCGCCGTGAACCACATACCGGGTGGCGTCGTCCAGAAAGCTGACAAGGTAAACCTGGCGCTTGCCGTTTTTAATGTTGATATACGGCCCGAATTTGATGCCGGAATGCCACATGTCGTTTATGTCCTGACGGGCGAAACGCCTTGCGGCGAGGCCGCCGCTTTGGTACATCTTCATTTGCCTGGCCGAAAAGCCGCGCCGCGTCAAGTGATCCTGAAGCGTTGTCCGTTTAAGGAAACCGGGCTCCGCCCTGCCTTCCAGCTCAAGGATTTCAATACCGTTCTGATTGCTTCTGGACATGGGTTTTAAACCCTCAAATCCTCTGCCCTTGTACTCTGTGAGCCAGCGCCTGAGTGTCCGCCTGGATATGCCGTTTGACGCGCATGCCTCTTTCTTCAGTTCCGCGATTTTCGCGGCATCCTCGCCCGTTTCCAGCGCCACCAGTACCGGCGAGATGATTTTGTGCCGGGAAACCGCGATTTCTTCCGGTTTTCGGTTGTCTGTCATACCGTAACCCTCCGTTTCAGGATTTTCTTACGGTATGATGGTACCACAGCCCTTAGCCGGACAATTACTCCGAACGGGTTGATTTCCAAAGGTGCGCGTTTGCCACCGCACGGACAATTTCCTTCGGCGTTGGAGACGCGCTAAAGTCCGTTCCGTGCTTAGCGTTCAATGAATCCATTACGCCTTTAAAGTACGTGAGCAGGCCGGTCCACCACCCAAGTATACGGTACCGGAGGTTGGCGTCAAAAATAACGCTGTCCCCGCCTGTGATTATTCCCTCTATCGTCTCCGCGCAATGACGCTTATACGGGATTATTATATCAGGCAGCTCGCTGTGAATCTTTCCGCAAGACGGGCTTTTCATCCGCCGTATTGCTAGGGCTTTTTTATCTCCGTCCCCGTTGGTATATCCGCGCTCCCTGCGTCCGTACATCATCAGCACGTATGTATAAATAATGACCATGCGCGTCCTCCTTTGAAGACTACATGGCCATTATACTCGACTACTTGCGGACGGGCAACTTCGTCGGCTCTCGGCCTTTTGTGCCCGGCGTGAACACCTCTGTTAACCTCAAATTCATCAAACGTAATAATTGTAAAAAATTTTTCTAATTTACACTTCATACTATCTTTTGAGTGATATGAGAAAAAACGCGGGGCATCAGATATTTCTTTTTTCACAAATTCACTTTCTGAATCTTCTCCGCCATAAATTCCAATATAAAACAAGCCTTTCTCTTTTAACATTCACTGCTGTCAACTTAAGGCTACCAGGGCAAAGCGGTGAACAGTGATAAAAAAGCAGAGAGGAAATTGTAAAAAGCACTTGACAAAAGACATGAAATAGTAACCGCCAAAATCGAAAGAACACATTAACTGTGTACCTTTTGATAATGGAAGTGGCGGCTATGCAGAACCTAGGCGTAATACAATCAATCATAACAAGGAAGTTGATACGAGCGATGGAAAAAACAGTGGAATTAATAGAAAAATGCGAAGAATCCAACCTTCTTCGCCTTGACGGCAAAGCGTTCACCCGCGAACGCAAGTTAGGCCCGAGAAGGATATTAGACATGCTCTTGTTGAG
>JAISVU010000122.1 GCA_031271375.1 Clostridiales bacterium
AAATACCGCCCCTCCCGGAGCGGCCCTCAACAAGCTAATAATATCATGGGAGGGGCGGCTTTGCAATGGGAAAATCAAATACATTGCTATCAAAAAAAGAGATGGCATTAATCCGCGAATCAATCAACGAGGGGATTGCGGCGGGGATGGCTCAGGCGTTCGCAATAGCAAAGGACACTTATAAAGCGACGGAGAAGCGGCTTTACGCTGTTCCGATTCTCGAAAAGAAAATACAAAACGATAAGGAAAAGGTGGAAGAACTAAAAAACAGCGGGCCGCAGGACAGAAGCACCAGCTTAGTGCGGTTTCAGAAGGGAGGGCTGCGCGTCAGCCCTGAAGATATGCTGGACGCGGTAATAAGAAATCTTGAAGCGACGATTGTGGCGGATGAATATGAAATCGCCGTGATGTACGCCGCTTTCCCAACGGGGACATACAAGGATACCGTGGACGCGATGGTGCAGGCGATTTTATATCTCATGGATAAACCCAGGGCGTACCTCGGTAACACAGGCGACGCGCTGGCGAAAGAGAGCTACTGGCGCAGAGACAAATAAAATGTATTGCGTTGCGTCCGCATTGTTGTATAATAGTATTGAGGTGAGGACGAATGGCTAAAACAGCAAGCCTTAATATCAGGATAGACCCGGAAACAAACTCCGGCGCGGAGGAACTTTTCGGTTCATTCGGCATAACGGTGACAGACGCGGTAAATATGTTCCTGCGCCAGTCCCTGATGGAGGGCGGCTTACCCTTCAGGCTGAAGCAGCCGCGTTATAATGCGGAAACCGAGGCGGCAATGCGGGAATGCGAGGAAATGCTGGTCAGCGGGAACTATAAACGCTATTCCAGTACAAAAGAGATGTTCGCTGATATTTTGGCCGGTGATGACGACGATGATGTATGACCGTATATACTCGTCAAGGTTTAAGCGTGATGTACGCCGAGCAGATAAACGGGGAAAGGATTTGGCGCTTTTGGAAGAAGTAATTGACCTTTTAGCGGATGGCAAGAGATTGCCGTTTATTTATAACGACCATCCGTTAAAAGGTAATTACAAAGGATACCGGGAGTGTCACATAGAGTCGGATTGGATGCTGATTTATAAGATAGAGAAGAACATCTTAGTGTTATCGTTGTTCCGAACCGGCACCCACCAAGATTTATTTGACGAATAGGCGGTGATAAAGTGCAGCCCGAAACCAGCGGCAACAAGGTTATAAGAGGCGACAGCGGGGAAATGTATAACTGGTTTTCAACGACTGTATTGTGAACAGCGAGGTTGATATAGGGCAGTTATTGTCGGGCCATCTTGACAGTTTGGCGCTGCGGGTAAACGCGCCGCCGGACGGTTTTGAAAAATACAATGTATAAAGGCCGCTCCTGACGGGGCGGCTATTATTATACATCGGGAGGCGGGGTTATGCCGAAAGGCGGCACATACAACGAAGCGGGGCGGCTGGGGCAAATGCGATACGGCTCCGGCCTGGGCTCCGGCATATTTTACGAGGAATTTTTAAGGGAGCTGCGCGGGCGCAAGGGCGTGGAAGCATACAAGGAGATGGCCGACAACGACGACATAATCGGTGCCGTGCTGTTCGCCATTGAAATGCTCATGCGTCAGGTGGAGTGGAGCGTTAAAGAGGGCGGCAACGCCGACGCCGACAAACGCGCCGCCGAGTTTATATCCTCATGCATGGACGACATGGACGAAACCTGGACGAATTTTATCTCGGAAGTTTTATCTTTTTTGACCTTCGGGTGGAGTTATCACGAAATAGTATACAAGCGGCGCATGGGCCAGACGAACCGCCCGGAAACCAAGAGCAAGTATGACGACGGGCTGATAGGCTGGCGGAAGCTGCCAATAAGGAGCCAGGACACCCTCTGGGAATGGCAGTACGACGACCGCGACAACTTGCAGGGCCTTATACAGTGCGCCCCGCCCGACTTCGGCATGGTTTTTATACCGATAGAGAAATCCCTGCACTTCAAGACCCGGAGCCGCAAGGCGAACCCGGAGGGCCGGAGCGTACTCAGGAACGCATACAGAGCCTGGTACTTCAAGCGGCGCATACAGGAGATAGAGGGGATAGGGATAGAGCGCGACCTGGCTGGCCTGCCCGTTCTTCAGCCGCCCGAGGACATGGATTTATGGAGCGACGACCCGGACAGCGTGAAACAGCTGGCCCAGGCAGAGCGGCTTGTGCGGAGCGTCCGGCGCGATGAGCGCGAGGGTGTGGTGCTTCCCTTCGGGTGGAATTTCCAGCTGCTGTCAACCGGAGGGCGGCGGCAGTTTGACACAAACGCAATAATTGAGCGGCACGACAACCGCATAGCGATGACCGTTCTCGCCGATTTCTACTGTTGGGGCATGAAAAAGTGGGGAGCTTCGCCCTTTCCAGCGACAAGACGGAGCTGTTCGGGATCGCCCTTGGAACCTTCCTCGGGATGATATGCGAGGTAATGAACAGCCAGGCCATACCGCGCCTGATAGACTTGAACGGCGGCACGTTCAAGGGGATAACGGCATACCCGGAGCTTATCCACGGCGACATAGAGACACAAGACCTGGAGAAGCTGGGAACGTTCGTAAGGGACATGATAGGGATAGGGGCGATAATGCCGGACGAGAACCTGGAAGACTACCTCCGCATGGCCGCAGACCTCCCCGAGCGCGACGAGGAAACCAGCTACATGAGCGCGGCAAGGCAGCTCGAAGGGGCGGAAAAGCCCCAGGGAAGCAAGGGGAAGAAGCCAAACGCCGCAGTGAACACAAAGAACGACGGCGCAAAAGAACCACAGGAGCCGGAAAGGGGATAGGGCCGTGAGGTTTGTATTTAAGAAGCTGCCCCGCCCCAGGTACATCGGCAAGACAGGACGCATGGGCGAGCAGCGCCGCTTTGAAACGTCACCAACGCTTCTAGGCGACGTTTCAGGAGCGACCAGCCCGGCCTCGGACGGGGAGGTTACGCTGGCGCGGCTCCGCTCATTCCTGGACGCGGAGGAACCCCAGGCCGTCCGGTGGCTTGTACACACATGGAACGGCCAGCAGGCGGCCATAACATACGCGGAGCTTCGAGAAGCCGTCCTTACGGGGAGCATGAGCCAGGCCCAGCTCGAAAAGTGGCAGCAGGACTACTCCAAGCTGGTGACGGCGCAACTGGCCCCGCAATGGGAAAAGGCGATGGCCCAGGCCGCTAAAGAACGGCTGGAGCAATACCCTAAATTCCTCTACGACCCCAGCGTAAGCGCGGCGCAGAGCTATATACAGCAGCACGGCGCGGAACTGGTAACAAACCTGACAGCGGAACAGCAGGTTGCGATAAAGGCGATGGTGGCGCAGGTGGCATATTACGACGCGACGACAGCCGACAGCCTCGCCCTGCTGATAAGGCCCGTAATCGGCCTGACAAAGCCCCAGGCGAAAGCGAACCTGAACTACTACAACACAACCCTCAACGCGATAAAAGAAGCGCATCCCCGGATAACGCAGGAAAGAGCGGAGGCCCAGGCCAGGGACAAGGCGGCGAAGTACGCGGCCAGACAGCAGCGTTACAGGGCCATGAACATCGCCCGGACGGAACTGGCGACCGCCTACAATCAAGGCGCATACGGCGCGACGCTGGACGCCCAAGAGCGAGGGTATATAGGGGACTGCAAGAAGACGTGGCTCACCGCCGACGATGAGCGCGTGTGCAAGGAATGCGGCGGCGTGGAGGGCGAAAGCCGGAACATGAAAGAGATGTTTAGCGTAGGCGTTTTGATTCCCCCGGCGCACCCTTCCTGCAGATGCGCCGTGGCGTATGAGGAAATAGCCCCGCCTATTCCGGCAGTGGCAGGTGATGGAATACATCGACCGTGAGATTTTGCCGTTAAAGGCTGCGCAGGCACGGTATTGATTACCGAAGTCTAATTTTTTGCACAGAACGCCCCGCCAGGCGTTTTTTTGTTTGCGCTTAAGGGGGAAAGAGGGCATGAGCGGCGCAAAGACGTTTAATCAGGCTATTAATAAAAGCGGCCAGACCGCCCGGCGATTCGCCGTTCTTAAATCAGACGGCGACAAACGCCTGGTGTTCGGCTGGGCCAGCGTCGCCGTCCGCGTAACCGGGGAAGTAATAGAGGACTTCCAAGAGGACGTTATAGACATACGCAATCAACACCCGCCGCCGTTTGGAACATTCAACACAATCTCGGCGGCTTGCCCGTAAGCTACCACGACACATATCTGCCCCGGAAGATGTACCGCATACAGCCCGGCGACCGGGTTCTTGTAGCCTGGGTGGGGGACGACGCGGAGGTGATAGACATAATCATGAAAGCGACGGAGATGATGTAATGCCGAATAATCTGTTCCCCGTTTTTGACGT
>JAISVU010000426.1 GCA_031271375.1 Clostridiales bacterium
TTGCTGGCGGCGGTCATATTTTTCAGGGCTTCCTGAAGCCTCATGTGATACATTTCAATCATTATCGCTCCGGAGATCGTGCTGGCGATCATAGAAACAAGCGAGCGCTCGTTGGTTGCGAGGATCGCCAGCACGATCTCCGGCGCGATAATGATTGAAATGTATAACATGAGGCTTCAGGAAGCCCTGAAAAATATGACCGCCGCCAGCAACGCCAAGAGCAATTTCCTTTCCACTATGAGCCATGAAATGCGCACGCCGATGAACGCGATAATCGGCATGACGGCCATAGGAAGGAACGCCAAAGACATAGAGCGCAAAGACTACGCCCTGGGCAGGGTTGAGGACGCTTCGGCCCATCTGCTTGCCCTTATCAACGATGTGCTTGATATGTCGAAGATAGAGGCCAATAAGCTGGAGCTGTCCCCCGTGGAATTCAGCTTTGAGCGTATGCTGCAGAAGGTAGTGTCGGTAATCAACTTCAAGGTTGACGAGAAGAGGCAGCGTTTCAGCGTCAGCGTAGATAAAAAGGTGCCGCGCTTCATAGTGGCCGACGACCAGCGGCTTTCCCAGGTAATAACCAACCTCCTTTCAAACGCGATAAAATTCACGCCCGAGGGCGGCGAAATAATGCTGTCGGCGGAGCTTGTAAGCGAGCGGGACGGCATTTGCGAGTTAAAGGTGTCGGTTAAAGACAACGGGATAGGCATATCTAAGGAGCAGCAGGAACGCCTGTTCCGCGCCTTCGGCCAGGCTGAAAGCGGGATAAGCCGCAAGTTTGGCGGCACGGGGCTGGGCCTCGCCATATCCAAGCGCATAGTGGAGATGATGGGCGGCGGCATTTGGGTGCAGTCCGAGAAGAATAAGGGTTCGGCATTCAGCTTCACGGTGAAGGCCGCGAGGGGCACAAAGAAGCTGGGCTCTATGCTGCGCCCCGGCATAAACCGCGAGACCCTCAGGATAATGGCGGTTGACGACCACAGCGAGCAAATAGACATCATCAAGGATATTTTCGAGAACCTCAACATTCTGTGCGATACCGCCGGGGACGGTTATGAGGCCTGCCGCAGCATTGAAGCGAACGGGGATTACGACATATATTTTATCGACCTTAGGATGCCCGGAATGGACGGAATAGAATTGACGCGCTGGATAAAGACGCGCAATACCGATTCCGCCTCCGTCGTTATAATGATATCCGGCACGGACTGGTCGGTGATAAAGGACGCCGCGCTGGACGCGGGCGTGGATAAGTACATCCAGAAGCCGCTGTTTTCCTCCGCGATAATTGACTGCGTAAACGAGCTGGTTGGCGTGGACGAAGCCGCGCACAAGAAAGAAGCGGTCAGCGAGTGCGATGAGCCGGAGTTCTCCGGCAAGCGGCTGCTTTTGGCCGAAGACGTTGAGATAAACCGTGAGATTCTTATATCGCTGCTCGAAGGCACCGGCCTGGAAATAGAATATGCCGAAAACGGGGTCGAGGCCGTTGAAATGGTGTCCGCGGCTCCGCATAAATACGATTTGGTCTTCATGGACGTTCAAATGCCGGTAATGGACGGCATGGAGGCGACCCGGCGCATACGCGCTCTCCCCGCCGCCGCCGCTTTGCCTATCGTCGCGATGACCGCGAATGTGTTTAAGGACGACATAGAGGACTGCCTGCGCGCCGGGATGAACGACCACATAGGGAAGCCGCTGGACATGGAGGAGGTGTACATAAGGCTGAGGAGGTATTTGAGGGGGAGGTGATATTACATAATAATATATCGGGGGATTATATGATCAGCATAGAAAAAACCGGCGTCTTCAACCTGGAAAACGCCGCGCGCGGGGCGCGCAACGCGATGAACAGCTGGGATAGGTCTGACAGCGGCCGCGCGCGGGACGGAGCGTACAAACTGGGCGAGGCCGACCTTGCGCTGCTCAAGTCGCTGTGCGTTTCCGGGCCGTCGCACCGGAAGTTCCTCAGGCAGATATTCGTTTCGGCCGACATAACCGCGCCGCTGTACTGGTGGAAGGAGTTCGATACATATAAGGTCGGCACGACCGCGAACTCGCAAAGCACAATGCACAGGATACACTCAAAGCCTTTCAGTATAACGGATTTCAGCCATGAGAAGCTGAAAGCCGGGGCGCTGGAGTGCATGGAGGGCGTCGTAAGCCAGTTGGAGCGGCTGCGCCTTGAGTATAACGAAACTAAGGACAAGGCGATATGGTACATGATAATCCAGCTGCTGCCGTCGTCATACATGCAGATGCGCACCTGTACGATGAATTACGAGAATCTTTTGGGAATGCGCCGCGACCGGCATAACCACAAGCTGGACGAGTGGCGGCAGTTCTGCGGCTGGATTATGACGCTGCCATACGCGAAGGAGCTGATCGAATGAACAGGCGGACAAAGAAAGACCTATCGGTATATTTCGCCGCCTGGGGCGGCCTTGATGTTAAACATCTGCCCTGGGACAGGATAACGACGCTGAACTACGCCTTTTGGCAGATTGACCCCAACACCTTTGAAATTACGGATATGACGCCGGAGCGGTCGGCGGAACGCTTCAAAGCCCTTGCCGAAATGAACGCCGCCTATCCCGGGGCGGATATAATGATTTCCGTGGGCGGATGGACGCGCAGCGGGCATTTTTCCGCTATGGCGGCGGCGCGGGAAAACCAGGAAGGAGTCATTACAAGCTGCGTTGCGGCGTTAGAGGATTACCCGTTCCT
>JAISVU010000381.1 GCA_031271375.1 Clostridiales bacterium
GTATCACCGGCATTGGTGAGCAAGATAACGGACAGGATCATGCCGGAAGTAAGGGAATGGCAAAGCCGGGCGCTAGACGATGTTTATACGGTCGTGTTTTTCGACGGAGTATGGTTCAAAGGGCGAAGCGAGGGAAAGATCGTTAAGAAATGCGCTTATTCGGTATTGGGAGTAACGACAGAGGGCAAAAAGGATATTCTGGGAATATGGATAGCGGATTCAGAAAGCGCGAGCTTCTGGGTCAGCGTGTTTAACGACTTAAAGAACCGTGGTGTTAAGGACATTCTGATAGCCTGCCACGATAATCTGACCGGTTTTAGCAAAACGCTGGAAACCACGTATCCCCGGACAGAAAACCAGCTGTGTATCGTCCGCCAGATACGCAATTCCCTGGCGTTTGTCAACTGGAAAGACCGTAAAGCCGTAGCGGCAGACTTAAAGCGCATATATACCGCCGCCACATTGGATGAGGCGGAGTATCAACTTGAGGTTTTCAGGGAAAGATACGGAAAGAGATATCCTTATATATTGAAATCATGGGATGAAAACTGGTTTGAACTGTCTGTCTTCTCCAAGTATCCTGACGCGGTAAGGCGGTTTATCTGTACCAGTGTCGGCCGTTCTCTTATTTTTTCCATTTTGCTCACCCAATCTCTATTTTACTACTTTTGGGCCTTAATGGCAATTTTATGAAACGAATGTGGAAATACTTCACTTTTTCAGCGGATGCACCACTAACCCAGCGCCTCTAAGGCTACGGAGGCCAGCGCTTCAAGCCTTTTTGCATCCGCTTCGCTGAATCGCGTCAGCTCCGGGCTGTCCACGTCCAAGACGCCCAACACCTTCCCGTTCTTTATAATAGGCGCAACAACTTCTGACCGGGACGCCCCGTCGCAGGCTATATGACCGGGAAAGGCGTCTACATCGTCAACAATTATCGTCCGGGCCTGGGCGGCGGCGGTTCCGCAGACGCCCTTACCCAATGGGATGCGCACACATGCGGGCTTCCCCTGGAACGGCCCAAGCACCAGCTCGTTCCCCTCTAATAAATAGAACCCGCCCCAGTTTATCCTGTCGAAATACAGCGGAATCAACGCGGCCAGATTCGCGAGATTGGCGACAATGTCCGTCTCTCCGGCAATTAAGGCCCGTCCCGCTTCTTCTATTGATAAATCGCCTTTGGCAAACATTAAATCATACCTCCGTCAAGCACAATAATCTGCCCCGTTAAATAGGCGGCGTTCCCGGAAGCCAGGAACAACGCCAGCTCCGCCGCCTCTTCAGGCCGCCCCATTCGGGAGGCGGGAATATTCGCAACCAGCTCGTCCCGCTCGGCGGGTGAAAGAAAGGCGTTCATCTCCGTATCGATAACGCCGCAGGCTATCGCGTTTACGCGAACGCCGTTGGGCGCGGTTTCCTTCGCCAGGGCCTTTGTAAAAGCGTTCACCGCGCCTTTAGTCATCGAATAGACGGCCTCGCAGGAAGCACCGGTTAAGCCCCATATGGAAGAAACATTGATGATACATCCCTCCCGCCGGGCTAGCATACCGGGAAGAACCAGCCGCGACGCGTTCAGCGTCCCATTAATGTTTACATCGATAAGCCGCCGCCACTCCCCCGGCTCCATCAGGTTAAAGGGGCCGATATGGGCGGCCCCGGCGTTGTTCACCAGCACATCGATACGGCCGAATTCCGCGACTGCCGCATCCACAGCAGCCTTAACGGCATTGTAATCCGAAACGTCGCAGGGGGTTTTTATAGCCACGGCCCCGGCGGCTTCCGCGGCGCGAGCCGTCTCATCCAATAAGTCCAGCCGTTCCAGGCAGTTAAGCGCCACATTGTCCCCAAGCCGCGCAAACGCGAGGGCAATAGCCCTGCCTATCCCCCGGGACGCCCCTGTAATAAACACGGTTCTTTTGTTCACTTCTTTTTCTTGTTCACCCAGCCTTCAATGTTTTTTTGCCTTTCACGCGCAATAGCCAGGGCTCCCGCCGGCACTTCATCCGTTATCGTGGAACCCGCCGCGGTATACGCGTTTTCGCCCACGGTCACGGGGGCGATGAGGTTTGTATTGCATCCGATAAAGGCCCCGTCTTTAATCACAGTGCGGCGCTTGACTTTCCCGTCGTAATTCACGGTAACAGTGCCGCAGCCGAAATTAATGTTCTTGCCCACATCGGAATCGCCCACATATGTCAGGTGCGATATCTTCGTCCCGTCGCCGATATTTGAGTTCTTTATCTCGACAAAGTCGCCGACCTTCACTTTCTCGCCTAATACGGCCTTAGGCCTCAGATAAGCGAACGGCCCCACCGTCGAGTCTTTCCCCACGGTTGCCTCGGTGACTACGCTCATTAAGACCGATGCCCCGTCCATTATCGTTGAATCCGTTATAACGGTGTTCGGCCCTATAACGCAGCCCTTGCCCACCGAGGATTCGCCCTCAATCGTTGTATTCGGGCGGATGATGCTTTGGGTTTCTATGCGCGCTTTGTGGCTAATATATACCGTGCTCGGGTCAGGGATGACGACGCCGTTTTCCATGTGGCCCGCGTTAATGCGCGCCCTCATAAGCCCCAGCGCCTGGGCCGCTTTTACCGCGGAATCCACCTCTATGAACTCCTCGGGGTCCTGAGACCCTTCGCCCGGAACGCCCTGTGCCAGGGCCTTTATCGTCTCGGGCCGCAGCAGCGGCATGTCCCCCCTGAGAATCAAGGCGCTGCCCCTTTGGGGCTTGGCTTTGGCGTAGGTCACGGAACCCGCTCCCGCTTCCTTTGCCGAATTCTCCAAAAACTCTAGGAGCTGCTTGTTTATATACCCTTCATTATCCTTCGTGACGATAACGGCGTCAAAGGCCATATTATCAATCCTTTCTTGCGGCTAGGGGCTATCCGCTACGGTTTTTTATGCAGCTCCAGCTGCGAGTGTACAAGCTCCCTCCCCCGGCGGTCCACCCTGGAGTAGCTTCCGTCGGCGTCCAGCCGGCGCAGTTTAACGGTATCGGAAAGAACCGTGCCGAGAATTTGCTTTATACGGGATTTAAGCTCAGGGTCTTCAACGGGGAAGGCCACCTCAACACGCCTGTCAAAGTTACGCTGCATCCAGTCGGCGCTAGCGAGATACACCAGCGGTTCCCCGCCGTTCTCAAAATAATATATGCGGCTGTGCTCCAGATATCTGTCAACGATGCTCGATACCGTGATATTATCCGAAACGCCCGGCATTCCGGGCCTCAGGCAGCATATGCCCCTGATAATGAGGTTTATCTTAACCCCGGCGATGCTCGCCCGGTACAGTGCCGCGATAACATCCGGATCCACAAGGGAGTTCATTTTGACGGTTATCCCCGAGGGCATACCACGGGACGCGTTTTTGATCTCGGCGTCGATAAGGTCTATCATGCCCGAGCGCATATCCTTAGGGGCCGCGATGAGCTTGTTAAAGCGCGTGTAATCCGAGTAGCCCGTAAGTACGTTAAAGAGTGCCGAAACATCCGCGCAGTATTGCTCCTTACAGGTGAAAAACCCTAAATCCGTATATAACCTTGCGGTGGAATCGTTGTAGTTGCCCGTTCCGAGGTGGACATACCTGCGTATGCCGTCGTCCTCCCTGCGTACCGCCAGGAACATCTTGCAATGTATCTTGTAGCCCACAAGCCCGTAAACCACATGGCAGCCGCTTTGCTCCAGCTTCTTTGCCCACTGTATATTATTCTCTTCGTCGAATCTGGCTTTGAGCTCCACCAGCACCGTTACCTGCTTACCGTTTTCAGCGGCCTCAATGAGGGCTTTCACAACGGGGGAATCCCCTGAAACCCTGTACAATGTCTGTTTAATCGCAAGCACGTTCTTATCCTTCGCGGCAGCGCGGACGAAGTTAAGCACGGCGTCAAAGCTCTCGTAGGGATGGTGAACGAGCACGTCGCCCTCTTTGAGCCTTCCGAAGACGTCCGTTCCAATAAAAGCCGGGGACGCCTTAGGGGGGATATATGCGTTCTTTAGGCGTTCCGGGCATTTTGAGGATACAAACGGCATAAGAAACGTCAGATCAAGCGGCCCCGGAATTTCATAAACATCGGATTCGCCCAGTTCCAGCGTCCTAGCGAGGAACTTCCGTAAGGGCTTACTCATCGAGCGTTCAATCTCAAGACGCACCGGGTCGCCCCATTTACGGTCTTTAAGCGACCGTTCAACCTCGTCCAGCAGGTCTTCGGTCTCCTCCTCGTGCATCTCAAGGTCGGAATCCCTGGTTATTCTGAAGCAGTATGAGCAAACCACACGGTTCCCCATGAATAATCTATGCGAAAAGGCTTTTACGATTTCCTCTATTA
>JAISVU010000389.1 GCA_031271375.1 Clostridiales bacterium
AGTTCAGTTCTATGATTATTTAGAGATACAATGCCACGAGAATAATATGTACCTGTACCGTTCGGAGCGCGTACCCTCCGTCGAAGCGCTGAAAGAGATAAATAAGCGTATTGCGGCACTGGGGGATGAATACGGCAAACCCGTAGCCGCCACCTGCGACGTGCATTTTATGAACCCCGACGACAAAATATACCGAGAGATACTCATGGCGGGCGAAGGCTTTAAGGACGCAAGCCAGCAAGCGCCGCTCTATTTCCGCACCACCGAAGAGATGCTGTCCGAGTTTTCTTATCTGCCGCCGGATAAAGCCCGGGAGGTTGTAATAACCAACACCAGAGCCATCGCGGATATGTGCGAAAACATCCTGCCTGTGCCTGACGGGTCTTTTCCCCCCATAATACCCGGCTCGGACGAGGATTTACGCAGCATAGTCTACGGGCGGCTCAGATCGATTTACGGGGACGAACCGCCGGAGCCGGTCGTCGCCAGGGCGGAGCGGGAGCTGACCTCCATTATCAAGCACGGCTTTTCCTCGCTGTACATAGTGGCCCAGCGCTTGGTGAATAAGTCCCTGGAATGCGGGTATTTGGTGGGATCGCGCGGTTCCATCGGCTCATCCCTTGCCGCCACTATGTCGGCTATAACCGAGGTGAACCCGCTTGCGCCCCATTATTACTGCCTAAAGTGCCGGTATTCGGAATTCGGCTCCCCCGAAGCCGAACGGCTTTCAAAGACCTTGCCGGGGCTGTCCGGCTACGATATGCCGGATAAAGAATGCCCTGTTTGCGGAACGCCCCTCAAAAAAGAAGGCCACGATATAATGTTCGAGACCTTCCTGGGCTTCGACTGCGACAAGGAGCCGGATATCGACCTCAACTTCTCCGGCGAGTACCAGGCCTATGCCCATGCCCACGCCGAGGAAATCTTCGGCAAAAGCTATGTGTTCAAGGCCGGAACCATCGGCACGCTGGCGGATAAGACCTCGTTCGGGTTCGTGCAGAATTACCTTAACGAGCGCGGGCTGGTTAAGCGCAACGCCGAGAAGAACCGTCTCGTCGCGGGGCTGACCGGGGTTAAGCGTACCACGGGGCAGCATCCCGGCGGGCTGATCGTCGTCCCGGACGGCAATGATATTCATCAGTTCTGCCCTATCCAGCGCCCCGCGAACGACCAGGACGCGGATGTCGTTACCACGCACTTCGATTATCATTCGGCTTTGGAGGGCCGCTTGATGAAGCTGGATATCCTGGGCCATGACGTGCCGACCGTGATTAAGCTACTACAGGATTTCACGGGCGTCGACCCGCTGACAATAGACATGGGCGATGCCGGAGTGATGGAGCTGTTCACTTCACCGGAGCGGCTGGGCGTTACGGAGGCGGATATCGGCTGCAAGACAGGGACGCTGGGGATACCGGAGTTCGGGACGGCTTTCGTGCGCCAGATGCTCCAGGACACAAAGCCCAGGACGTTTACCGAGCTGGTAAAGATATCGGGCCTTTCCCACGGTACGGACGTATGGAGGGGCAACGCCGACGAGCTTATAAAGGGCGGAGTGCCTTTCTCTCAGATAATCACCACACGCGACGACATTCTGCGTTATTTGATGTCGATGGGCGTCGAAAAGAAGGCTTCGTTCTATATTATGGAAAAGGTTCGCAAGGGCAGGGGACTTAGCCCCGAAGACGAACAGCTTATGAAGGAAGCCGAGGTGCCGGACTGGTATATCGCTTCATGTAAGCGCGTTGGGTACCTCTTCCCTAAGGGCCACGCCGTAGCCTATGTTATGATGTCCGTGCGGATAGGCTGGTACAAGATACATTATCCCGAGGCATTCTACGCCGCCAGCTTTTCCGTCAAGACCGAGGATTTCAACTATGAAACGATGTGCAAAGGGCCCGCCGCCGCAAAGAGAGAGCAGGCGCGGCTGCTTGCGCTGGGCAAGGAGGCCACGGCGAAGGATAAGGACACTTTAACGCTGCTTGAGCTGGTGCTGGAGATGTACGCGAGGAAGATAAAGTTTCTCGCGGTTGATCTATACAAGTCCCATGTAAGCCGGTTTATACCGGCGGAGGGCGGCATCCAGCCGCCGCTGATGACATTCGCGGGCTTGGGCGGCGCGGCGGCTCAGAGTATCGACGACGCCAGGGCCGAAGGGGAGTTTATTTCGATACAGGATTTCAAAGAGCGGACTAAGCTGTCGAAGCCGGTGCTTGAGATGTTCGTAAGGAACGGGCTTTTGACGGGGATGCAGGAGACTAATCAGCTGTCATTATTTTTCTGAATATAATGATTCACTGCGCTATTATACGACACTATACAGCATTATATATTATTTTATAAATATATATTGAAAACCCATCTTGTTAATGATAAAATTAGTGTAGGTGGTTTTCTTATAACACATAAAAGTGGACAAGGGAGGCGGAGTAGTTCATTTAATTTGAGGTTAGTGTTTTGGCTTTTGATATTGTTAGTTTGTATGATGATTTTCACGATGTTTATTTGATGTTTATTTGATGTTATATTTAATGATTACGTTGACCAACTTAATTTGCTTTGTATTACAGTAGAAAGGAGAAGACATTATGACTGATGATGTTTTTAAAATTATAATCCAGACGATATTATCAGCAGTGGTAAAAGATGTGATTACAAGACTTATTAATTTCGTTAAAAGCAAAAGCAAATAACGACAGTGCAACTGACGAAGCTCGAAATTTTATTCGCAAGGATCATTTTTACCAAGGATCCTGTAACAGGATCCTTGGTAGCTATTGTTACTCCAATACCCCAATGACGGTCTTATTCCAGGATAATAAACTCTATTCACTATTCAACTTACATATGCTATAATTATCCCATGAAAACCTTCTGGAGACTTTTATTCATATGCGTATTCTTCGTGCTGCTGTTCGCGCTGGGATTGGGCGACGCGCCGGACGGGCCTATGATAGAGCCGTCGCCGGGCATGTTGGTTGATAGCGGTTTCCCATTTCCCGTGAATCAGGAAACGACCGTTCCGTTGGCCGCGGCGACGGAAACGCCTGTGCCGGTCGCGACTTCCACCCCGGCGCCGGTTATTACATCCGCTCCCCCTATTGCGGCAGAAACGGCTGCGCTTGACGCGGAACCGTCTATCACGCCGGTTTCTTCGGATGTTTCCGCTTCCGAAAGCCCGTATCCCGCGCAAACCGCGCCTAGCCCAACCGAAAGCCCAGTTCAACCCGTCCCCGGCTCTACATATACGCCGCCGGTTATCAGCATCCCCGCGAATGTGGTGAACCCTTACAGATCGTCCTACGCCAGTCCCTACGGCACGGACGGCAGGCTCTCCGAGGAACGGCAGTCCTGGTCCTTCCGGCGCGTAACGGGGCATCAGCCTCCGTCGTCGGACTTTAAACATGATATCAGACAGTTCGGCGGGTATTATCTGGGAGATATCGCCAGCGCGGCTGTCTATCTTACGTTCGACTGCGGCTATGAGAACGGTTTTACGGCGGGCATTTTAGATACCCTCAAGGAAAAGGGCGTCAAGGCGGCTTTCTTCGTTACAAAACCTTTTATCGAGGGAAACGCCGAGCTGTGCCGCAGGATGAAAGCCGAAGGCCATATAGTGGGTAACCACACCGATAGTCATCCAGACTGCAGCACGTTGACCGAAGCCGAAATGACCTACGAAGTCACCGAGACAGCCCGCTATTTTAAAGAAGCCACCGGATACGATATGGATCCGTTCTTCCGTTTCCCCGAAGGCGTATATAACATAAAGTCGTTGAATGTCGTATATAATCTTGGTTATAAATCCATCTTCTGGAGCATGGCTTACGGAGACTGGGACCCGGCCAATCAACCGGGCGAAGAAGCGGCTTTCGCCCATATAACCGAATATTTCCATAACGGTTGCATCATGCTGCTCCACGCAATTTCAGAGTCTAACGCCCTTGCGCTGGGCGGCGCGATTGATTTCATCCAGGCTCAGGGTTACGGGTTTCTGTCATTGGACAGCTTGAAATAGCAGGCGCGGTCATACCTAAGTCCTTTATGCCGGTAATAAGCTCCTCCTCAGTGAGGACCGTCACCCGTCCTTCGGGGCTGTAGAGATAAAAAAACCAAATGGCGTCGTAATTCAACAGGTCGAACAGCGTCTTCGCCGGGGCGTCTTCGGGGAAAGCGGCTGCCTTCACCGTATATTTCCGGTTAAGGACATATTTTCGCGCCGTATACACAATATCGCGCATAAAGCTGAAGCTGTCGGCGGCGGACTGTATCTCACACTGGCGCTTGAGGAATGGCGCGAGGCACAGCAGGCTCAAATTATAAGGGAAGAGGACAGCTTGAGCGACGCCCAGAATAAAGACCAAACCAAAGACGGCTTTACCGCAGAGCCGTATTGTTCGCAGGCTCCGCATATAGCCCATGCGCATCGCTAAAAACGCGGAGAGGATGCGCCCTCCGTCCAGCGTCCTGGCGGGGAGCAGATTAAATAAAAAAAGCGCGGAATTGATGATGAAAAGCATCTCCGAGCCGCATACCCGCGCCGAGATTAATAAAGCCAGGTTGATTGCGGGGCCGGCGGAGTAAATGGAAATCTTTTTTTTGAATGATAATAGTTCTATACGAGGCAGTTCCACCGCGAGGCCGATCGGGGATATTTCCACAGCGCAGGGTTTAAGCCCGCACATCGCGGCGATTAAACCGTGGGCGGCTTCGTGGGCACCCGCCGAAACCATCAGCAATAAAAACTCCGCCCCCCATCCCACTGCCAATGTGACGGCGCATAACGCGGGGAACAGCGGGTCTATACGTATCATAACGCCGCGCAGTTTAAAGTTTATGTCTGGCACCGCCCTTGTGAGTGGTAATAAGTATTCTATTAGCGGGAGAGGAAGGTTAATAACCGGTGGACGTTCTGTTTATTTGCACGGGGAATACCTGCCGAAGTCCGATGGCGGAGGCTTTGGCCAGAAGCCTTGTAGATGGGATCGGCTTCTTTTCCCGGGGGCTTGCGGCTTGGGACGGGCAACCCGCCAGCGGTGTTGCGGTAGATGTATTGATGGAAGCCTTCGGCGTTGACTTATCCGCGCACAGGGCCAGGATTGTAGATAACATCGACGTAGAGCGGGCGGGCTTGATTCTGACGATGACCCGAGGCCACCGGGCAAGGATGAACGAGCTGTATCCATCAGCGGCCGACAAGATATTCACACTGGGCGAGATAGCGGGAGAGGATATTTCAGACGTGGGAGACCCTTTCGGCGGCGGGGACGCGGAGTACAGGGACTGCGCCGAGATGCTGAGGCGGCTGATACTCGCGATTGATTTTACGCGGTATATCTGATTTTCATATTATTATGTTATCCGCTGCGGGAGGATACGCAATGATTGATTCACGGCTGATTATGTTAGAGGGCTTACCCTCGACAGGCAAAACCTACAACGCCAGATTTATAAACATTCAGCTTGAGCGCAATAATATAAACGCG
>JAISVU010000427.1 GCA_031271375.1 Clostridiales bacterium
GGAGCTTTACCCTTGCCAGGACGCCGCCCTTCGCGCCGATCCTGACATATCCGGTGTCGGCGGACGTAGACGCCTCCGGGGGCGTTCCGCTTCAGTGGGAGTATAACTCGCAGTATGACCTAAGGGCCAGTAAATACGATCTCGAATACTGGATTGACGCGGATATTTTAAACCCGCCGACCGGGACGCTTAACACCGACGGGGCAATGGGTTATCTCCTTCCCGCGTCTCTTTTCGCCGACAGGGGACAGCATACGGTCAGATGGCGGGTCATGGCCTACGGGGAGTTCGGAGACGAATCCCTGTGGTCGGAGGTCGCCGAGTTCTGGACGATCGGTATTCCGGTTGCGCCGGTCGTTGTCCGGGTTACTAATTCAAGCCGCCCGACGGTGACGTTCTCGGCGGTGAACCTGGTGAGCTGGGAGCTGGAGATACTCCAAAACGGGGAACCGGTTTACGTAACAGGGAGCCGCCCTTTTGAGGGCTCCTTTACCCACAAGGTGACTGATTATCTTCCCAATGGGAACTACGTCGCCCGGATGCGGATATCCAACGCATACAGGGCCATGTCGGGCTGGGGATCGCTGGCCTTTACGATATCGGTTACAGCGCCGCCCGCCCCGAAGCTGAGGATGGGGTATAACACTAAATACCACATACCGTTGATAATAGACGGTACTCCCGGCGGGACGGTTTTGGTCTACCGGGCCGAAAAGGATGAGGATAAGTATACCAAGATCGCCCGGACGGATGAAGCCGTTTGGGATGATTATACGGCGGCCCCCGGCGTTACTTACAAGTATTTTGTCCGGGCTGTTGACGACAGCGACAGTTTTGCCGACAGTAATATTGAGTCGGCTGAGATTATGTTCAAAGAGACGGCTATAGCCGAGGTTAGCAGCCTGGACGATATGCTTATTCTGCTTTGGGGCCTGGGCCAGAAGCCGACGAAGAACATGGCGATGGGGTTTGAGAAGACCGTCGTAGAGCTGGAGGGCCGGGAATACCCTCTGACGATAAAGGGCTTCGGGAGAAGCAAGGTTCTGGCAATGTCGTTTTATCTGCGCGGCGGGGAAGAGTACGGACATAACGCTGACCTGCGGAAACTCGAAGCCTTGGCAAACAGCGGAGAAGTGCTGATACTGCGCGACAGGCGGCACGGGGCTTTGTATGGGACGATAACCGGGGATTTGAGCGTGTCGCCGGATAGGGGCGGGTTTAATGTGGGGTTTGCGTTTACCCGGACGGATTATGATGTGGAGGCGGGATTGTAAATTATTCTTGCAAAGGCGTGATTAATCCGTTATAATAGGGTAAGATAAAAGGAGGGTGTTGACGCACCCTCCGGGCGTAACCGCTTAAAAGGCGGCAGGCTTGCGAGTGAAGAAATAACCCGTTTACCTATTGCGAATAAATACAGGGCGGGTTATTTTCTTTTGGAAAACAACTTGACCAGATGGATAACAACCGTTATTAAGGCTATGACAAACATCATAGACGTGAATACCGTGTTGATTACCTCATACATGGACATCGGCCTCACCTCCTTCCGTTTAAGACGTGAGAGGTGCAAGCCGCCGCCCTTATGCAATTACGCTTAGGGGCATTATACCACGAACTATAAACCAGCACAAGCCGACAATGCTCGGCTTTTTTCTTTGAGAAAGGAGAAGAGGATGATAGTCAACGAGCGCAACTACCCGCCCGACGTAATCGACCGCACCCTGCGCGGCATCGGTACGTCGCCGGTCATAAGTTACCGCTACGATCTGTTAAGCAGCAAGGGCGTTAAAATCGGCGTCATCAAGGACATCGAGAGCGGCAGCGTATCTTATAACGAATCCCGGGCAACCAAACGCACCGGGACTTTTACTATCGTGGAGAGCGGTCACGACGCAAAGAACATCAACTTCCTGTCCGACCAGCTTCAGCCCTGGTTTGTTTTGCACATGGTTGAGGGCGGGACGGTCGAGTGGCCGCTTGGTATCTTCCTGATGGAAGCCCCGGATCGCTCGGTCGACAGAAAAGTCGGCAGGCGCGTGATAAACGCCTTTGACCGGGCGCTGATCCTGGAGCAGTGGAAGACACGGAACAGGGTATACTTCCCGGCGGGAACCAAGTATACCGACGCTATCATGCAAATACTGTCCATGGCCCGGATGAACAACGCCGATATTGACCCCAGCGACCGGGTTATGGAAGTTGACAAGGAATACCCGATAGGAACCAGCGGCCAGGTCTCAATAAACGAGATGCTGGCCGCGATTAATTACGGGAGCCTGAGCGTCGACGCGGCGGGGGCGGCTTGGGCCGAGGCCTATTCTCCACCGTCTCAGCGATCGCCGAAGATACACTACATGGCCGACAAGCACAGCGTCATCGGGCCGAGGTTTGAAGAAAGCATGGCGATCGCCCGAATCCCGAATGTCTTTATCGGCGTCGCGGATAACGCCGATGGCGGGATGCCGTTGAAGTCGGTTTTCGTCAATGACAACGCCTCGTCGCCGGTGTCAACGATAAACCGGGGCAGGGAGATCGTGGATGTCAGGTCTGTAAAGGATATATACGACCAGGAAAGCCTTGACGCCAGGGTCTACCGGGTCGCGCTGGAATCGACGGCGGCGTACAGGACGCTTAAGTTTTCCACGCTCCAAAACCCGTATCATGGCGAAGGGGATACGCTGTATATACACATCCCGGGTCTTGTCGACGTGCCTGCCAAGTTCGCTGAGACGGCTTGGGAGATGGAATTGAAGGCGGGGGCCATGATGACCCACGCGGCGAGAATGGTGGTGGATTTATGAGTATTCCGAGTCCTGACAGATTTTATAAAGCCATGATAGAAACAGCGCAAATCGCCGCCGGGGGCGGTAACCGAATCAATATCAGCTTCGCCACAGTCATCGCGATAGACACGGACGGCTCCGCTGTCATCCAGTTCGCCGGGGACGACGGGCGGGCCCAAAAGAAATACCCGGCCTTTAAGTCATACAGCCCCGCCGTGGGCGACAGGGTTATGCTTATCAACGGGGTAATTATAGGGGGGTGGACGCCATTATTGATAGGACAGTAGTAATCAACATGCGGCAGGACGACATAGAGCATAATTCCGCAAGGAGCAGTTTTTCCATAAACCAGGGGAATGTCGACTCGGTTCAAATCACATTCAAGATTTTCGACGGGGCCGCTGAGATTGATTACACAAAATACACATCCGCGCAATTGACTCTTTCGGCGAACGGCAACACATTCTTATATTCGCCGGTCGTGCTAGAGGGCGCCGATATGTACTACACAATCGAGCCGTCGGCGCTGATACGGACGGGTACTATCAAGGGCGAGCTGCAATTAACCGAGGACGACGGGACGACGGTGGCGACGCCGCATTTTATTTTCCTCGTCATTCCGAGCCTAACGAAACTGCAATCAGACCAGGAGAGGTACTATATCAACAAAATCGCCGCCTTGGAGGCAATGCTCGAAGCGGATATCGACATAGCGGGCAGCGTATCCAAGATGATGGATGAACTAAGGGATGAGTATGACCATCTTCAAGGGGTCATTGCGGAGGGGGACTATAAGGGGGAACCGGGGTTTTCGCCGGAAATAACCGAAGCCGCCGGAAATACCGACGCGGATTACAGGCTCAACATAACGACCGCTGAGAGTTCCTTTTCGACGCCCAACCTAAAGGGCCAGGACGGAGGCGGTCTGCAAGCCGAAGCTGACCCGCTTTACACTGCCGACAAGCCGTTTATAGCGTTCAGGGCCGATATGACGGCGGCTGTCAGCGGCCTTGCCTCTGAGGGCTATGTGGACGCGGCGAAAGAAGCCGTAACCGCTGAAACCGATACAAAGCTAACGGCGTACCTGACCGAGGAGCAAACCTACGACGCCATAGCGGAGGCCGGTACGGGCCTATGGAAGGACATGGGGAGCGTGCCGACAAGAGCGGAGCTGCCCGCAGCCGCGTCCGATTTCTGGATTTATACCATTCTTGACGAGGGAGACGTTGACGGCGACGGGAACCACGAGGGGCTTTCCGTCTATGCCCGGAATCAAAGCGGCACGCTTGTTTGGCACACGCTGAACTTCACCGTTAACCTTGCGAACTACGAAACCACGGTAGGGGCCAGCGAGAAGATGACCGCCGCCGTGGAGAGCGCCAATGCCTACACTGACGCCGCAGCGGAGGGTAAGGTTGATAAAATTCCCGGCAAAGGCCTGTCCAGCAATGATTACACGGACGCGGATAAGAGTGAGCTGGCCGCCGCCTACAGCCCCACCAACAAGCCAAAAGCCGCCGATTTGCTTGACGTTCCGGGGAATGATAACAAGGTCTACGGAATAAAGAACGGCGAGTTTATCGAGGTAACAGCCGGAGGCGGCTCAGGCATCCCCCCCGGCAACTGCACCGACATCTCGGTATCCGTCGGTAGCCACTCCCTCACCGTCTACTTCAAAG
>JAISVU010000274.1 GCA_031271375.1 Clostridiales bacterium
TGATGTTGTTGCCGAATAGGACTATAAGTATGGGCGCGAGCGCCGTCATTGGCAGGCTGTTAAGCACCACGAGATATGGGGCCAAAACCTTACGCAGGAAGCCGTTCCACCACAGGATAACAGCCACAACCGCGCCTATGGCCGTCCCCAGGATAAACCCCGCGATCGTTTCCCACAGCGTCACCCCTATATGAAGCAGCAGATCGTAACCCATAATCATCGAGAAGAACGAGCTTAACACGCGGCTGGGCTGGCTGAAGATAAAGGGATCCACCCACTTGAGCCGCGCCGCGGCCTCCCATAGGGCAAAAAACGCACTAAGCAGGATTATTTGCGTCGCGGCCACCATCGCGCGCTCTTTCTTGAGTTTTGATAAAAAGGCTTTGTGTTCGCCCGACATGGGTTTAGTAAGCTCCCCGTTATACATGAACGTCCAGCTCCTTCCATATCTTGTTAAAGTACTTACGGAATTCCGGAGCTTCCCGAGACTTCATCGGGGTGCGGTCCTCCTGGCCAACCTGTATGAGATGTATGTTCTTAATACTCGCAGGCCGCGCAGTGAGGACGATAATGCGGTTCGAAAGGCTTATGGCCTCTGAGATATCATGCGTCACAAGTATCGCGGTCTTCTTTTCTTTCTTTAGGATCGTCCCCACTTCGTCAGCGACATATAGGCGGGTTTGATAGTCCAACGCGCAGAACGGCTCATCCAGGAGCAGCAGCTCCGGCTTCGCCGAAAGGGTTCTTATCAATGCGACGCGCTGGCGCATCCCCCCCGATAACTCCGACGGTCTATATTTTCTAAATTCCTTTAACCCGTATTGATCCAGCAGACTTTCGGCATAAGCGATATTGGCTTCGGTGAGTTTATTCTGTATTTCAAGGCCCAGAATGGCGTTTTGGTATATATTGCGCCACTCAAACAAACAATCCCGCTGAAGCATGTATCCGATCTGCGCACGGTTATCCGCTGCCGGGAGCCCCTTTATCGTCACAGTTCCGCCCGAGGGCTTAACCAGCCCGCTGATTACGGAAAGCAATGTAGACTTTCCGCAGCCGCTGGGGCCGATGATGCTCACAAACTCGCCCTCGGCCACGTCAAAGCTGACATTTTCAATCGCCTTCGTCTCGCTGGATGTCGAATGGTAATTCATTGAAATTTGGCTTATTTCAACAAATTTATCCACCTTAAACGCCCCTTTATCCCCTTAGCTCTATGTTATTATATTATCAGCGTGGGAAAAGGTGAAACAAAGCGGGGCAGACGAATAAGCCCTTATTAATCCAGCAAGCCTAAATCCCCCATAAGCTGTAAAACCGTATACACCTTCTTTCGTTCCCGCGCAAGGAGGATGCTTTCCTTCAGAAGGGCGCCGTCTATGTCCGCCTCGCTCGGCATGACAGGCGCACCTGCCAGTCTCAACAATCCCTCAATGTAGGCCGGCTCAGGGTTCTCACGGGCTATCTTTTGGATTTCCGGCCATTTTTCCATGATGAAATTAAAATCCAGGTTGGGGTTCGGCACAGGCAGCAGTGCGGGGGCCGAAGGCCCGTATTTCTCGGAAACTAGCGCGAGGGTTCGTTCCCGGTCTTCGGGCATCGGCCGCTTGGGTAAGACGGGTAGGGATTGCCACAACCGCAGGGCAATCAATGTACCAATGCCTACGGTAAAGCCGTGGGAAGCGGGTTTTTTACGCTCCGCTAAAAAACGCATTTCCCAGTAATGGGACAGATGATGTTCCGTACCGGAGGCGGGGCGGGAATCGCCGTAAACGCTCATCGCTATGCCCGATAACAGCAGGCCCTCCGTCAGGCGCAAAACGGCCTCGGGATCGCGCTTTGCCAGTCCGTGGGCGCTATTGGCGCAGAGCCTTACCGCCTTCTCAACCACGTCCGTTAAATCCGCCGGCATAGGCTCTCCCGTCAATATATGCGACAGCTTCCAGTCCGCAAGGGCGCTGTACTTACCCAAAATATCCCCAAGACCCGAGGCCAGCATACGCTCCGGCGCGGCCCTCATCACGTCTATATCGCAGAAAACCGCGACAGGGCACTGGGTCTGGGGCGTCACCTTCATGCCCGCTATAACCATTGCGGCGCCTTTTGCGGTGTATCCGTCCATAGACGGCGCCGTCGCTATGATGGCGCTGGGAATGCTGACGCGATGACCCGCGTATTTGCACAGGTCGTTAATCGTCCCTGAGCCCACACCCAGCAGAAGCCCGCAGTTATCGGGGATAGCCGCTTCCAGCGCAGCGACGGACGCTTCGTCGGGCATTACCTCGTCGTCGTTAAAAATATACTCATCGAACGGAATACCCGCACCGCTTAACAGCCCGGCGATCCGCGCCCCGGCCGCTTTATGGGTGTTGATATCGCTGACGAGGAGGATGTTTTTGTAGTTTTTGGCATTGAGCCAGGCGGGAACCGTCTCCAGTATCCCTTCCCCTATCTCAATATGGTCTATTATGTTTTGGTATTGGCCGAATATCCTCATGTTATCCCTGCCCGTAATACGCGTCTTTACCGTGCTTCCGCATATAATGCTTGTCCAGCAGCTCTTTTTGCATCGGCTTTATATCGCAGTTCATCACCATCACATGCCAGGCCATGAAACATACCTCTTCTAGCACTATCGCGTTATGCGCCGCTTCGAAAGGGCTTATGCCCCATGTAAAAGGCCCGTGACCGGCTACTAAAACCGCAGGCACGTCCATCGGCGGTATCTCGGCAAAAGCCTGGATTATAGCGGTTCCGGTACGCGCCTCGTAATCCAGCCTTATTTCATCGGCCATGAGCTTCCGCGTGACGGGTATCTCCCCGTAGAAATAATCGGCATGGGTGGTGCCCAGCGCGGGAACCGAATGACCGGCCTGCGCCATTATCGTCGCCCAGCGGCTGTGGGTATGCACTATGCCGCCGATTTCCGTAAAACCCCGGTATAACTCCAGATGCGTCGGGGTGTCCGACGATGGTTTTAACGAACCGGGTACCGCCTTGCCTGTCTCAATATCGACCGCCACCATGTCCGAAGCCTTCATATCGGCGTAATCAACCCCGCTGGGCTTTATTACTATTATACCCTTTACCCGGTCTATGCCGCTGGCGTTGCCCCAGGTCAGCGTCACCAGGTCATGGCGGGGCAGCAGCAGATTCGCTTCGAAAACCGCTTGCTTGAGGCCGTCTAACATAGCTTGTATGCGATGTCCGCAAGGAACAGATCGCGCTTGAACGTCTCTATATCCGTCTTCGCTGAAATACGCACGGTCTCGACGCCCATAATGTCGGCCCAGTCCGTCAGCATTTCCGGCGTTGCGTCATATGAAAGCACGGAATGATGCGCGCCGCCCGCCATAATCCAGGCCTGCGAAGCCGTTACGAAATCCGGCTCGGCCCGCCACATTACCCGCGCCACGGGCAAGTTTGGCATCTTGTATATGGGTTTTACGACCTCAATATCGGCGATGATGAGCCTGAACCGCCCGCCCATATCGATAAGCGAAGCCAGCACGGCCTTGCCGGGACAGCCCTCAAAGACAAGCCGCGCCGGGGGCCTGCGGTCGCCAATGCTCAGGTTATGCACTTCGATACGGGGCTTCTCCGCCGCGATACTGGGGCAAACCTCCAGCATATGCGCGCCGAGGCTCAGTTCTCTGCCCTGTTCAAGGTCGTATGTATAATCCTCGATGAATGATGTTCCGCCCGGCATACCGCTGGTCATAGCCTTAACGATCCTTGTCATCGCAGCGGTCTTCCAGTCCCCCTCGGCCCCGAAGCCTATGCCGCGCTCCATAAGCCGCTGTGCGGCCAGGCCGGGGAGCTGTTCCATCCCGTATAGATCCTCAAATGTGTTAGTGAAGGCTTCCGCGCCTTGTTCGTCAAGAATACGCCCGATGGCGATTTCCTCTTTCGTCTGGTACAGCGCAGCGTCATATTGATCATCCTTCAGCGCGAAAACGTACTTCTCGCGATGTGCGTTTAATAACGCTTCCGCTTCCCCGTCAGTGACGGCGGCGATCTCCTCGGCAAGCCGCCCTACCGGCTGTGTGTTTACCTGCCAGCCGAGTTTTGCCTGGGCTTCCACCTTGTCTCCCTCGGTGACGGCTACCTGGCGCATGTTGTCGCCAAAGCGCACAACCTTCAACCCCCGGCTTACGGCCGCTCCAACGGCGCTTCGCATCCATGATGACAGGCCGTTAAGCACTGTGCCGTCCTTCCAGTAACCGACTACGATCTTCCTTGCCAGACGCAGGCGTGTGTTAATGAACCCGTGCTCCCTGTCGCCGTGGGCGCTCTGGTTAAGGTTCATAAAGTCCATGTCGATATCCGAATCAGGGATGCTGCGGTTATACTGGGTGTGTAGGTGGCAGTAGGGCTTTTGCAGGTTCACAAGCCCGTTAATCCACATCTTCGACGGGGAGAACGTGTGCATCCACGCGATTATCCCGGCGCAGCTTTGATCGTGGTTTGCCTCGCGGACGCAGTTTGATATGTCGTCCGGGGTTTTCATCGTTCCTTTAAAGACGACGCCACAGGGCAGCTCCGCGTCGAAAAACCCCGCCATCTCCGCCCCGCGCGACTCAACGGTCCTCAGGACATCGCCGCCGTAGAGATGCTGGCTCCCCGCGATGAACCAAAACTTGTAACGCTTCATTTGAATACCTCCGCTATTTTTTATTCGCTGCAGTGGATATATTCTATTCTTACCGCCTATTATAAGCAATCTCACGCAAGGGTTCAAGTTTTTATTTAAAACTGCCCCTCAGCAAAGGCTAAAGGGCAGTTCACTCGATTGCTTCCTTAAATCGCCTTTCTCCGTCCCTCTGTGTCTCTGTGTGTAATGATTTTTACGCACAGAGGCACAGAGGCTCAGAGAAGATCCGTTGCCGATTACTCTTCAGCCGCCCTTCCGCAAGCATAGCAATGCTCGTCTCCGGCTTGGGTCATCGTCTGCAGCGCCGTTTTGCATCCGGGCAGGGCGCCGGGGCAGCGGCCCGAGAAACGGCAGCCCCTTGGCGTGTCTATTGGGCTCGGTATATCGCCTTTGAGGATAACCCTGCTGTCTCCCGCGTCCGGGTCGGTGTCCAGAACCGCCGAAATGAGGGCCTTTGTGTACGGAGGCTTGGGATTTTAAATACTTTGGCCGTCTCACCGTATTCCATCACATTGCCGAGGTACATAACGGTGGTTTTATTGCAGACATTGCGCACTGTGGCCAGGTTATGAGAAATGAATATGTGCGTCAGGTTAAAGCGTTCGCGTAAATCCATCAGAAGGTTTATTATCTGCGCGTGTACGGACACATCCAGCGCGGATACCGGCTCGTCGCATATCAACAGGCTTGGCTCCATGCTGATAGCTCTGGCTATGCCGATACGCTGTTTCTGCCCGCCCGAAAAATCCGACGGATAGCGGTTCAAGTCCCTGGATGAAAGGCCCACCCATTCCAGCAGCTCCGCCGCACGTTTCTCCGTTTGCCCTTTGGTGAAGCCGCCTTTTATCCGCATTGGCTCCTTTATAATCTGATACACCGTTTCGGCTGTCCTCGCTACGACGCTCAGGTCATGGGCTATCAATATCAGCGACGTGCCGTGGGCCTTCTGCAAGGACATTAACAGATCCAACAACTGGGCTTGTATCGTCACGTCAAGCGCGGTCGTCGGCTCGTCGGCGATAATCAGCTTGGGATTGCAGTAAAACGCCATAGCGATTAATACGCGCTGCCTCATCCCGCCTGAAAGCTGATGGGGGTAATCGTAATAACGACGTTTGGGGGACGGAAGCCCAACGGCCCTGAGGGCTTCGATACTGCGCGCTTTCGCCTCTTTCTTCGATGTGCAGACATGCCTAAAATATACCTCGTCGATCTGCCGCCCCACGGCGGCGACGGAATTAAGAGCGTTCAGCGCGTCTTGGAATATGATGGAAATACTTTTCCCGCGTATGTTTTGAAGATCCTTCTCCTGCATGTTCAGCAAGTCGCTGCCGTCAAAGGTTATCGTATTGGCCTTGACGACGGCGAGGGGAGAATTAAGCAGCCCCATAACAACCAGCGCCGATACGCCTTTTCCGCAGCCGCTTTCGCCCACAATGGCCGCGCATTCGTTCCTGCGCACGGCGATGTCAACGCCTTCGACGGCCTGCACGATACCCTGCTCCGTGGGATATATGACCTTGAGGTTTTCACTTCCAGTATATTGTCCGACTTATCCATTTACGCCACTGTCCATTTCGTTAAAGACGTCGCTGAGATATGTGTTGTTCATACGCTTGAACAGCTTATGCAGGCCGCTCGTTTTCTTTATCCGGGGGTAAAATTTCCTCAAGCGCCAGGCCTATGCGCATAAACGCGAATACCGAAAGGAAGATGCCGATGCCCGGCGCGAAGACCCACCACCAATGCCCGAAGAGAAGGGCGACGCCGCTTTGCGCGTCTGCAAGCATCTTTCCCCAGCTTACCAGCGTGGGATCCCCCAGGCCCAGGAACGACAAGCCCGCCTCTGCCACCATAATCCCGGCGCAGGTCAGCGCGGTGCTCATAATCAGCAGATAGGCGCATCCCGGCAGAACCGTTGAAACCAGCGGCGTTATACCGCCCAATACTTTGTTGATATGGAAATAGATCACCGTATCGCGGTCTTCCTCGGGGATGTCGTATCCCGCCTCGGCCGCGCCCCGGTCGTATGTAAACATGCCTTGATGGATAAGCTCCCCTCCTTTTGCATATTTTATCATGCTTTCTCTCGTTTGACTAGTGGGAACACGCCCTAGAAAAGAGATTAAATTTTCTTTGGGCGGCTCAAAAAAGAGTTGATTCCGCTACATCTTTTTATCATTCCTCAAGGCCTGCAATCCCTTGTCTCGCTTGGGTTTGAGGGCCTTTCGTGCGGGTTTCATCTGTCAAAGTCGAGATATACTCCTCGCCCATATTTGTCAAGAAGTTTTTTCATATTGCCACTACTATTATATGAGCAAAACTAAAAAACTAACCGCTCATTATTACCAAGAACCCAGACGACTTATCCAAAAGGCATTCCGCCTTTTTAAAAGCAACTATCTGGGTTCTCGGCCCTAGTCTGTTATCGCTATCGTCTTAATCACGCCGTCCCAGGCCACGCTGAGGCCCAGGCCCTCCACGATGTAATCCAGGTACACATAAGTGCGCTCGTTTTCGATGAACGGCGTAAGCTCCGCGGCGACATCCAGTTTCGCGCCGTTCACCCAATAGCTCAAATCACGCAGCGGTATCTCCACCGTGCTGCCGTTAAGCTGGCCCGAGAACGTAAACGTTTCGCCGTCCCATCCCTGGACAGCCCCGAACCCGGTAAACACGTCCTCCAGCGGATAGAACACATAGCCGTTCTTTTGCACCGGCGGCTGCGTGAACTCCACCTTAACGCCGTTATAGAGAACCGTGACGTCCGTCACCGGGGCCGAAGCCTCCGCAGGCTGTTCCGCCGGAGCGCCTGTGTCCCCCGCGATACGCGCGTCCAGCAGGGCCTTTACGTCGCTGAAATCCAGCTGCTCGTAAATCTCCCTTTTCAGAACCGAGATATTGTCATAATCAACGCCCTCCGCGTCGGAAACCGGAATAACTCCCGTTCTCGCGTATTCCTCATATTGCGAGCGCGTGAAGATGACATAACTAAACACCTGCCACCAATAATACGCCCATTCATCGGGGTTATCGGGATTATAGAATGAGTATACAACCTCGTCCGCGTTCGCCCCGGTATCCCCGAACAGTTCGGCCCACGTAGTGGCGAAATACTCGTAGAAATTCTGACGCAGCTTGAGCACGCTTATTCCGCCGTCATTCCTTATGTCGATTACAAAAGGATAGGGGTCGTCCTTCGTCACATGGGATATAGGCCCGTATTCCCCGTCCGATATAACGTCCGTCGCGGTGCTGTTTCCTTCCCATCCTATCTCGGGCTTGCCGTTATATGTACTGATATATGAATCTTCCCCTTCGCCGTAAGGCCATGTAATAACATCCACAGGCCTCTCAACCGTGTACATGTCATAGAGTATTTCTTCCACGCCGTCCTCAACCACAAGCACCCCGAAATAATACTCAATCGGCTCCAAATCCGCTTCCCACATCTCGGTCTCTTCATTGTAGGTATTGCCGACCGCCTCCCACAGGTTGCCTATCTTCACGTGGCCCAGCTGCTCAAACGGGGTCTTGACGACCACTTCGATCACCATGCCGTTATCCCAGGAAATAGTCCAAGAATCGCCCGGCTCATACCGGGTTAATTCACTGGTATACGCCTGCGCGGGCATGGGATTCGCGGCAAAAACGCCCGCCGCGATAACAGCGGCCATTAAAAACGCCAAGAACCTCTTCGTACAAAAGAACCTCTTCATCTGAAAACCCTCCATGTTTTTGTATTACTCCGCGTCTGCCCCGCCGATAAGCGGCTTGGGGCAGAGGAGATCATTCTATAATTATACCATATCTGTATTATTTTTCATTAGACATATTCCGCATATTCATCAGACGACAGTACAAAACTGGGATAGACATTTTCCGCGTTCTGCGGTATAATTTAAGGGATATGAATCCGGGGGTATCGTATGGAAAATTATAGCAGTGATATTTTAATAAAGACTTTACGTATCGAGCGCGGCATAACCCAGAAGGAGCTTGCGGAAGGCATATGCTCACAGGACACAATCTCCCGGATAGAGCGCGGGGAACGCCTCCCCGACTGGCATACCTTTGATAAAATAATGCAGAAGCTAGGCGAAGACCCGCATAAGTATTACAAGTCTGTTATATCGGCGGACGAAAGGCGTTATAAGGAATTTGAGACCGAGCTTAATTACCTTGTTCGCACAAAAGCATATTTAGAAGCCGAGAAAAGGCTTGACGAACACCTTAAAGGCAATACGTACAAAAAGGGGTTCGAGCTGCAAACGCTGCTGCAGTGCAAAGCCGCCTGCCTGATTGGCAGGGCGTTGAGCGGCGCGGAAGAAGACAAAGCGAGCATAAACGGAAACGAAGCGGAGGAAGCGTATAAATACAGTATAAAGGCCCTGAGCGTATTCAGGCCGAACTTCGACGAAAACAAGATAGACACGTATGTTCTGTCACTGCAAGAGATGAATCTTATCAATACCCTCGCCATAATATACTCAAAGCTGCACGGCGTTGAAAAAACCGCCGAAGTGTTTATGAAACTCAAAACCAGTATCGATAATAACACGTTTATCGGCGCGGCGAAAAAGGACGTCTATCTGCAGCTGTTATCAAATTTATGCCAATGCTTTGTGATGATGGAGCGGTTTGACGAATGCCTTACGGTTTGCGATGATGGCGCCGAGTATTGCGCGCAGGTATTCGACGCGTTTTATCATCCCAAGTTTATCGCGAATAAAAGCATATGCCTTCTCGCGCTGGGAAGGATAGAGGAAGCCGCTGGCTTTATAAAACAGGCCTGTTATCTGTATAAAGGGCAGGAACGGGATAACGAACTGAACGGGTTTATAAAAAATATAACGGATAAATATGGGATTGAGGTGGGCTTTGAGGAGCTTAAAATACAGAGCCCAGATAAAGAAGAGCCTTAATAAAGAAGAGCCCGGAGTTCAAAATACTTCTCTCTGTGCCTCCGTGCCTCTGTGTGTAAAATTAATATCATTAAAGGAGACATCATGTTTAAACATATAAATCCCGCAAAACCGGCAGTGTCGATAATAACATTGATGCTTGCATTATTTACGCTGGCCCTCCCCACCCTCGCCTTCGAAACGTACTATAGCAAAACCAAAAGCGAATACATATCGAAGGGCGTTCTGTACGAGGAATCCCGTAGGATAACGGACATGGGGCTGCTGGACGTGATCGTGCTCAGAATACCCGCGAACGACCCGAACTTGCTGCTTTCCGCAGCGGCCTCAAGCGACCCCGGGTACAAGGAAACGGCTTCAACCCTTCTTACCGGAACCGGAGCCATCGCTGGCGTCAACGGGGACTACTTCGGCACCGCCGGCTCCTATTCCATGCCGATGGGCCTGCAAGTGGACACAAACGGCGTCCTCAGCGTAAGCAACAACGCAAACACCGGGGCGAACAAGTACTCGTCGTTCATGCTTGCGGACGACGGCAAGTATTTCATGGGCCATGTAAACGCGACGGTGCGCTTCTTTAACAACGGCGCAGAGAACATCATCCTCGGCTCGATGAACAAGGTGGCGGATCTCGGCGGGCCTTCCGCGATAACGCGGGACTTTATGGAGACCACCGCCGCGATAGACGCGCGTATCGAAGGCGCGGTAAAGATACAGGTCGTCGGAAACTATATAACCAAGATATCGGCTAAGGGCGAGACCGTTGAAGTCCCCGCCGACGGCTATGTGATTATAATGAGCTCCGCAGCGGCTGACGAATGCCTGCGGGCCTTCGCCGTCGGCCAGTACGCCGAGCTGATTGTGGACAGCTGGCTGGACTTGAACGCTATTAAAGCCGCGATATCCGGCGGCGGGCTGATTCTGGCGGGCGGCGTCCCTGTTTCACAAGGGGAGCAGTTCATCACCGGCGTGCATCCCCGCACGGCGATTGGCCTTACGGCCGACGGCTCCGAAATCATCCTGATGGTGGTTGACGGGCGCAGTCATTCCGTCGGCGTTAAGCACAGCGAGCTGGGCCAGCTTATGCTGGAAGCCGGGGCGGCCACAGCAATGCACCTGGACGGCGGCGGTTCTTCCGAGATGCTTATTACCAAGCCCGGATACGACGG
>JAISVU010000003.1 GCA_031271375.1 Clostridiales bacterium
AGCCTGCTGCGGGGCCATGATATAGCCGACGCGCAGGCCGGGCGAAATAATCTTTGAAAAACTGCCTATATAGAACACAATGCCCTCGGTATCAAGCGCTTTAATAGGAGGTATATAGCCGCCGCTGTAACGCAGATCGCCGTATGGATCGTCCTCCAGTATCAACACGCCGTGCCGCAGAGCAAGCTCATAGACCCGTTTGCGTTTTTCGGCGGACATCGTTATCCCGGAAGGGTTTTGGAAGTTGGGTATAGTATAGATGAACCGGACGTTCTTTTCCCGCTTGAGGGCCGCTTCCAGCATGTCTATGTCCATTCCGTCGTCTTCCATATCTACGCCGGCGAGGTTTGCCTCATATGAGCGGAAAGCGTTGAGCGAACCTATGAAGCTGGGGTTTTCGCAGATAACGGTATCGCCGTCGTCGCAGAATACCTTCGTGCAAAGTTCAATCCCCTGCTGCGCCCCGGTCATAATGTTCAAATCGTCCGTATCGGTTCCCAGGCCCTTTTTTTCTTTCAAGTAGGCCTTCAACGCCTCACGCAAGGGGGCGTAGCCTTCGCTTATCCCGTACTGCAGCGCGGTTATCGCGTTGTTAGCCAGGATATCCGCGGCTATCTCCGTTATAGCTTCCTTAGGGAACGCATCCGGCGACGGATTCCCCGCGGCAAAGGGAATAATCTCGCTCCCCACCGTGAACTTCAGCATCTCGCGAATTGCTGAGGGCTTGAGCGCCCCGATTCGCTTAGAGAACTGATATTCCATCATTAAATCTCCTCCGGTTTTATTACTCCTCCTATACAGAATAATATCATATACCGCGGCTTTAAGCAAGCCGAAAAGAGGCATAGAAGATATAACACACAGTAAAATACAACAGGCGGGGTTATTCCCCGCCCCAGGCCGTCGATAACGGTTCCGCCGCGCAGGGCGGTCTTTTTACCTGATTTCAACATGCTGCTTCTCCTCCTTGCGGGCGATTGATAATCGCCCCTACGGGCGGGACAACCCCGGCCTACGTCAATACCACACTACATCGTTATCCTCTGTCCTTCGCAGTTCCTCCCTCAGGACATCAAGGGTCGCGTCGCTGTCGCGATCTATCAGTGCCTTTATAAGAGCCCTGTGGTTTTTGTGCATATCGCCCTTTACCATGTTGTAAAACTCCCGCGATGGGCCCTTGAAGTTCTGGCCAAAGAACGATTCCAGCGACGCCATCAGCAGAGAGTTTCCGGTAAGGGCCGCGTAAGCCATATGGAAGCGCCTGTTTATTATGTTATACTTCTCGAAAGGCACATAACGCTCTTGCGCATATTCGTCGAGGGTCTCGATTTGCTCTTGCGCGCAGTTCTTAATGATGACGTGGATGATGCCGCTCTCCAGGATATAACGGAGCTAGACGATTTCGAAGTATTCCTTCAGCTTGATCTCCTTCACGATATACCCCCTTCTGGGATACTTCAACAGATACCCGTTTTGTACAAGCCTGTTGAGAGCCTCGCGGATGGGCGTCTTTCTTACACTGTATTTTACGGCGATCTTCGTCTCGTCTATCAGCTCGCTTACCGATATTTCCTGGTTTATTATGTCATTTTTCATTAAGAATAAATTAAGAATCCCATATATGTACTATAGACAATAACAAATATGGTTATCCAGACGGCTCATAATCCCTAAGCTAATTTTTTTCTCTCTGTGCCTCTGTGCCTCCGTGTGAGAAAAGCATCCGGCTTGCAGGAGAGTCCCGTGTGCAGCTGTTTTTAGTCTCTTCCATGTAATTTTTATTATTTCACACAGAGGCACAGAGACACGGAGGAAAAGAGGAGAAGAACTTAGCATATTTAGCTATTATGAGGCAATTGGATAGTCATTAACAAAAAAAGGGAGAGGTAAACTCCCTCTCCCTGCGGAACAGCGTATCAATTTCAACTGGGATTACGCAAATCCCAGCACGGTGAACCCGCCGGCGTCTTCAACCGTCTTTTTAAGCACATTATCCGGCACTTCCTCGTTCATCGTCACTACCGCAGTACCGTCGGTATGGCTGGCGACGACTTCATCGACCTGGGCAAGGGCCTCAAGGGTTCTTTTGAGCCTGTTTTCGCAGCCGCCGCAGTGCATTCCTTCAACTTTCATCGTCTTGGTGCAAGCGAAGCGAAGCGCATTGGTCATAGTTTTTACTCCTCCTTTATAATATTACCGTTTATGTATACGGCATTATACTATCGAATGCTTATTACGGCATACCCCGCTCCGGTTATGGCCTTCTTCAGAGAATCGTCCGCCACTTCCCCTTTAAGGGTTATTACCGCCGTGCCGCTGGTATGGCTCGCGACCGCTTCCTCAACGCCCGGTATCGCTTCCAGCGCGTTTTTAACGGTGTTCTCGCAGTGGCTGCACATCATCCCGTCAATCGTTATCGTTTTCTCGGCATTCGCTTGGGTTTGCTTCGTTTTGGCTATCCGTTTCTTATCTTTGGTGGCGTTCGTCATGTCGAAAAGATTGAGGCGCAGCGCGTTTGACACCACGCAAAAGCTGCTCAGGCTCATAGCCGCCGCCGCGATCATCGGGTTCAGCGTGACGCCCAGGGCGACGAAGGCCCCGGCCGCTAGCGGTATCCCTATTGTATTATAAAAGAACGCCCAAAACAAGTTTTGATGAATAGTACGCAGCGTGGCGCGGCTTAGGCGTATCGCCGCGGGAACATCCGAGAGGCGGCTCTTCATCAGCACCACGTCCGCCGCGTCGATGGCAACGTCGGTCCCGGCGCCGATGGCGATGCCTATGTCCGCTCTGGTAAGGGCTGGCGCGTCGTTTATGCCGTCGCCGACCATCGCCACCTTGCCCTTCTTTTTCAAATTACGGATAACGCTCTCTTTACCGTCGGGCAGAACCCCGGCAATGACTTCGTCCACTCCGGCCTGGGCGCCGATGGCGCGAGCCGTCCGTTCATTATCGCCGGTCAGCATTACTACATGGATGCCCATGTTGCGCATATCACGCACGGCCTGGGGGCTGTCTTCTTTTATAATGTCCGCTACGGCGATTATGCCTATCAGTTCCTTGTCCTTAGCGAAGAACAGCGGCGTCTTGCCCTGCTCCGCCAGCTTCTCGGACGACGCCTTAACGTCGTCGGGCACCGCGCTCTGCGTGCTTATGAACTTATAATTGCCGCCGGATAGTTTAGCGCCGTTTAAGACCGCAGTCAGGCCGTTACCCGGAAGAGCGTTGAAGTCTGTTACCTCTTCCGCCGACAACTGCCGCTCCTTAGCTTTTTCCAGGATGGCGCGGGCTAACGGATGTTCGCTCTTCATTTCAAGGGCGTATGCCATAGAAAGGAGCGCCTTTTCGTCAAACCCGGAGACAGGCAGTATGTCCGTCACCTTAGGCTCCCCGACCGTAATCGTGCCCGTCTTATCCAGCGCGACTATCTCGACCTTCCCGGTCTCTTCAAGGGATACCGCCGTCTTGAACAATACGCCCTTTTTCGCTCCTTTGCCGTTGCCTACCATAATAGCGACGGGCGTCGCAAGCCCCAGCGCGCAGGGGCAGCTGATAACCAGGACGGAGATGGCGCGGGCCAATGAAAAGCCTACGTCCCCGTCTATGATGAGCCAAATAGCGGCGGTAACGACGGCTATACTGATAGCGACGAATACGAACACGCCGGAGACCTTATCCGCGATCTTCGCGATGGGGGCCTTAGTAGCCGCGGCGTCGCTGACCATCTGGATGATTTGAGACAATGTGGTGTCCTCGCCGACGCGGGTGGCCTGGCACTTTATAAAGCCCGACTGGTTAAGCGTCGCGGCCGAGATTATATCGCCGGCCGCCTTGTCGACAGGGATGCTCTCCCCTGTCAGCGCAGATTCGTTTACCGCGCTGTGCCCTTCCAGCACAACGCCGTCCACAGGGATGTTTTCCCCGGGCCGTACCACAAAGATATCGCCCTTCTGTACCTGCTCAATCGGCACCTCGGTCTCTTCGCCGTCCCGCAGTATAACGGCGGTCTTAGGCGCCAGCTTCATCAAACTCTTCAGCGCGTCGGTCGTCTTTCCCTTTGAGCGGGCTTCCAGCATCTTACCCAGCGTGATGAGGGTAAGGATCATCGCGGCGGCCTCAAAATAGAAATCGTGGTGATAGATCATCACTTGTTCCACGTCGCCGGCTTTCAGGGACCAGGTCATCAGATAAAGGATAACCAAGCTGTAAATGAAGGCGGCCGTCGCGCCTAGCGCTATCAGCGTATCCATATTGGGGGCGCGTTTAATCAAGCTCTTGAAACCGCTGGTAAAGAACTTTTGGTTAATAACCATCACTATGATCGTCAAAAGCATTTCAACCATCGCGACGGCCACATGATTGCCCTGAAGAAACGAGGGTATAGGCCATCCCCACATCTTATGCCCCATTGAGAAATACATCAGCACGGTCGTGAATATGATTGAAAAAATCAAGCGCTTTTTCAGCAGCGGTGTGTCGCGGTCAATCAAAGCATCTTCCGCCGCCGAGGCCGATAGCGCGGCCTGGCCGGAACCGCTCTGGCTGGTTTCAGAGCAGCCATAACCTGCGTCTTTAACCGACTTGATAATGTCCTGGGCGGAAGCCGAGCCTTCGACGCCCATTGAGTTAGTCAGCAGGCTCACGGAACATGCCGTTACGCCCGCCACTTTTGTTACGGCTTTTTCAACCCTTGCGCTGCAAGCGGCACAGGTCATACCCGTTACATAGTATTTTTTCATAAATACCTCTACTCTCCCCCTCATCCCAATGATTAATCACTCTTGTCATTAAGCGGTTTCCCGTTATTAATTATTGTATACCCCATATAGGTATATTGTCAACCATATTTTAATAGATATGTTAATTTTAGTGCCAAAGCCATCAGCAATCCCGAAAGTAAAATATACCCTTGCCCGGCGTGTTATGTACCGGACAAGGGTATATTTCAACAAAACAGCAATAAATTCATTGACATTTTATGGAATGTGCCAATACGGTTAATGGCATGAACCTTACTTCATTAATTTGTGCATAGTTTTCATCAGCTCGTCGATTACCTCGTTGTTGCCGTTGCGGATATCGGTCGCCACGCATGTATGTATATGGTTCGATAAAAGCTCCTTGTTGAACGCGTTAATAGCCGCCGACACTGCGGCGGACTGCGCCAGTATGTCGTTGCAATATATGCCGCGCTCCACCATTCCCTTTATCCCGCGAACCTGGCCCTCGATACGGTTCAACCGATGTATTAAACGTTTATACTCCTCATCGGAGCGTTCTTTCATCTTGGGCTGGCAGCATTGCAATACTTCTATCCGGTCTGTGGACTCTAAAGTATCCATCTGATCAAGCTCCTTTAATATGAAGGCTGGAAATCCATGTCGGTTCTAATAACTTATTATACATCAAGCGGAATCACAATATCAAGATAAATAAATGTCTTTAACCATAATGTTATCGTCCACATGACCGAATGCGGGGATAATCCGTTTCCATGCCGCGCCGACTATTTTACGGCCGATTTCCGCAATCACTCTGCAGTCGCCGGGTTTGCCCCCAAATCCGTCTAAATACTGTTTATTCATATGGTAAGCGGGTGTGAGATATTCAACTCGAGAGCTTTTTGAAGCTGATCGTCCGTGTCCGTATTGTTCCGGCGGTCAACGCGCACCTTATAATCCGGCGTAAGCCCGGCGCCGCTTATATCGGCCCCATTCCGGGTCAGAAAATACCCGACGGTTGATTTGCCGTTTTCACCATTATCGGTTGGCGTTACCCGCTGGACACTGTTTTTGCCGAAAGTCTGAGTGCCAATTAACACCCCGCAGCCGGATTCCTGTATAACCGATGCCAAAAGCTCCGCCGAGCTTGCCGTAAAGGCGTTGACCAGCACCGCGACATTATAATCCGCTTCTGTTCCCGTGGCATGGTACTCAACAGGCTCCCGCCCTTCGATGTAAAGCGTACATATTATACCGTCTTTAATAAACAGCCTCGCGGTATCAACGGCCTCATCAAACAGCCCGCCTATGTTCCCGCGTAAATCAAGGATGATATTAGCAACGCCGTCGTCGTTAAGTTCTTGCAATATTTCCAAAGTCTGTTCGCAGACCCGCTCATGGAACGCGGGTATTGTAACGACGGCGATCTCATCATATAGCTTAAAGGAAACGTCCTGATATGTCACGTTCTCCGAGCAGTACACCACGCCAGGCCGAAACATGACGGCCAGGGAAAGGCATAGAAGCCAAACAGCACAGCCCTTCCCTGAAAAAAGTTTACCAAAGCCTCTCATATATCCTCCTGATGATTATGGGTATACAACCCCCGTCCCCTAATAAAAAGAGCCGGGAATAACTACTTCTACAAGTAACTATCCCGGCTCTCGGTTCTTCTTTTTCTCGTTTCTTCTTTTTCCGGCTCTACGACGCCTTGTTCCTAATCTGCGCGTCGCAGACCTTACAGACCTTCATCTTTTTATCGCCCTCAGTGGCCTCCCAGAGGAGCTTTGCGCCGGTTCGGCCGCATCGTGGGCAGGTGCCGCGCCAGTTCTTGATGATATTTACGCTCTTGCCGCGTTTCGGTTTTGCCATGTTATACCTCTTTCATCTATTATTTATTATCAACGCCGGCCATGTAAACAGCTAGATCGACCAGTTTGCAGGAATAGCCCCACTCGTTATCGTACCAGGCCACCAGCTTAACGAAATTATCGTTCAGCGCGATACCGGCCTTCGCGTCAAAGACGCTGGTAAGGCTCTCGCCGATGAAGTCTGACGACACGACATCGTCTTCGGTATATCCCATTATCCCTTTAAGCTCGCCCTCGCAGGCGGCCTTTACCGCGTTCTTGATATCCTCGTAGGAAGCGGGCTTCTCTAAACGGCATGTCAGATCAACGACGGAAACGTCTACGGTGGGAACACGGAAGCTCATACCGGTGAGCTTGCCCTTGAGCGACGGAATAACCTTAGTTACGGCCTTCGCCGCGCCGGTTGACGAGGGGATAATATTGGCCGAAGCCGCCCTGCCGCCGCGCCAGTCCTTCTTCGAGAAGCCGTCAACAGTTGACTGGGTGTTCGTTGTGGCGTGTATTGTGCTCATAAGGCCTTCCGCCATGCCGAAGTTATCGTGAATGACCTTCGCCAGCGGGGCCAGGCAGTTTGTGGTGCACGAGGCGTTGGATACGACGTTCATATCGCTGGTGTATTCCTTGTTGTTTACGCCCATAACGAACATCTTTGTGTCGTCCTTTGCAGGCGCGGAGATGATTACCTTCTTTGCGCCGCCCTTTAAATGCTTGGAGGCGTCCTCGGTGGTAGTGAACACGCCCGAGCACTCCAGGATGTACTCCGCGCCGGCTTCGCTCCACGGAATCTCGGCGGGGTCTTTCTTCGCGAAGACCTTGATCGTCTTGCCGTTGATGACCAGATTGCCGTCCTGCACGCTGACATCGGCCTTGCACCTGCCGTGCACGGTGTCATACTTCAGCATGTACTCCATATAATCCACTTCGGTGAAGGGATCGTTTACCGCCACTACCTCAACGTCGTCCCTGCCCAGAACCGAGCGCAGCGAAAGGCGCCCTATGCGGCCGAAACCATTTATGCCGACCTTAACCATGACATTGCCTCCCATTTTTTATTTAACCAACCCATTATAACATATAAAAATAAAATGTAAATACAAAATTTTTTCAATTAAACTTCAATCAAACTTCATCCCCCGAGTTTGACACTTTAGAGGAAAACCTCCGGATAAACCTTATAAAATCAAGGTTATCCGGGGTTTTGGATTCGGAGAAAACAGCATAATGTTTTTATGTTTTTGAGTATCTAAAAATATTTTTCATGGACTTCGAAGTAATGATTTGGCTGTCCGTGCGGAAACCAAAAGCCGTGTGCAGCGAATCCGTAAAATCAGTACGTATATAGACATGGACATAACCCTCGCCGTAAACCTTGAAAAAGTTCATCTCACACAGTTGGACGGATAATTTGTGAGCAAGTGAACTGCCCCCTAAGCCTTTTTTCTAAAAGGCGGTATATGAGCAGGCTGATGAAGCAGGTGGTGAAATGCGCCATGATGCGGTCGTCGCGCTTCAGGTAAACGGGGTTCGTTTCCACGAGCTTCCGGGCGCGTTCGGCTTGCCCGTCCCGTATGTTCCGCTGATAGTCCCTATGCTTGATAGAATACGTAACGATTAGCTTTTGTTCGAATCCGTCCTCGTTGACCCAGCGTTCTTTATAAAAGGTGGATTCCTTATGCGCCGCTTCGTCAACCGTCGTTATATCATAGGAGACATCGCTTCTGGGCAACCGCCAATCCTTAAAGTCCAAAACCCATTCCTTCAAATATTTCTTCAGTTTCTTAATGGACTGGGCAGTAATAAAAGCGCGTCCGCCAATATCGTTGTATTTCCGGTTGGCGGCGGAGGAAAGGCCCGCGTCGGTACAGACCACAAATTGGGAAAGCTCAAAATCGGCCAGGATTTTTTTCCTCCAGCGGCTTTAACGTAACCTGCTCAATCTCAAAAAGTAATATGGCTATCTAGACGGCTCATAATACCTAAACTAATTTTTATTTTCTCTCTGTGCCTCTGTGTGAGAAAAAACATCCGGCTTGCAGGGGAGTCCCGTGTACCGCTGTTTTTAGTCTCTTCCATGTATATTTTATTATTTCACACAGAGGCACAGAGACACGGAGGAAAAGAGGTTAGGAGAAGAACTT
>JAISVU010000007.1 GCA_031271375.1 Clostridiales bacterium
AAGACCGAAAATTAAATGACCGATTTCATGCAACGATAAAGCTATATATTGACTTAGAGCTAATAAAATCAGTGCAGGATATCCTTTATATACAGCATAAAGACTAGCCACAATAAAAAATATAAGAGAAAAATAACTAGTCATTTTTGCTTTTAGATTCATATATTACACCCCTTTCATTTAAGTTTGCAGAGTCAACTCAAAAAACCCATACTGCCTTTTCCGCTGAACTTGAAGTCCAATGGAATAATGAAACTTACTTTTTTTCCAGTATACCCTATCCGAGATTAGGTGTCAAGCACTTTGTCGGCCTCCTTTATCCCAATAAACTCCATCATTTAGGCTTATTTGTTCATTCAATAAAATGTAATCGCTGTTTTTGGGAATAAACGCCCTTGACAATTTCGCCCACCACGACTATGATGAACTCGTAGAATATCCATTGCGCTAACGTGCGATGCCGCAGCCCTGCCTTCATGCGCTTTCTCGCCGTTGACCCCGCGAAGGCGGGAATATGGAACACGCAAGTATTTGCGGAGTATGATTCAACCACCACGGACGCAAAGCGAAAGGATTTATTCAGAAATGAGGGGACACGCATGAAAAACCAATGCTTTAACCCCTACCTTCCGTCGTGGGAGTATATACCAGACGGCGAGCCGTATATCTTTGACGGCAGGGTTTATGTTTACGGTTCGCATGACCGCGCCAACGGCTATGTGTTCTGCCTCAACGATTATGTCTGCTGGTCTGCGCCCGCTGACGACCTGAGCGATTGGCGGTATGAGGGGGTAATCTATGAAAAGACCGCTGACCCGTTGAATAGAGACGGCAGGATGTGTCTGTACGCGCCCGACGTTACGGTTGGACCAAACGGGAAATATTATCTGTATTATGTGCTGGACAAAGCGCCTGTCGTGTCGGTCGCGGTTTGTGACACCCCTGCCGGACAATACAAGTTTTATGGATACGTGCGTTATCCGGACGGTGCACGGCTGGGCGAACGCGAGGGCGACGAACCGCAGTTCGACCCAGCCGTGCTGACTGAGGGGGATACTACATATCTGTACACAGGGTTTTGTGGGATCGGCGACAAATCAAGAACCGGCGCAATGATGACAGTTCTTGATCCCGATATGCTGACAGTCAGAGAGAAGCCCGTGTTCATCGCACCGGGCAGCTGCTACGGCAAAGGCACGTCATTCGAGGGCCATGAGTTCTTTGAGGCATCGTCCATACGGAAGTACGGCGACATGTATTATTTTATATATTCGTCCGTAGCCATGAACGAATTATGCTATGCGGTCAGCAAATATCCCCATAAGGGGTTTACATACGGCGGGGTCATCGTAAGCAATTGCGATATGCACATAGACACATATAAACCCGCGAACAAACGCGCATACCCCGGAGGAAACAATCACGGCAGCATCATAAACATCAATGGGCAGTGGTACGTTTTCTATCACAGGCAAACCAACGGAACATGGTTTTCGCGGCAGGGCTGCGTAGAGCTGATCGAAATCAAAAGTGACGGAACAATCCCGCAGGCCGAAATGACGTCTTTAGGCGCGAATGGTAAGCCCCTTGAGGGATACGGCGAATATTCGGCACATATCGCCTGCAATCTGCTCGGTCTCGGTGACGAGGAAACATCCGCAAAAATTACGCAGGACGGCAGGGATGGCGACGAGGAGCAGGGTTATATTGCGGGCATCACCGATTCCACAGTCGTCGGATTCAAGTATTTTAACTGCGCGGGGATCCGCAAGGTATCCGTAAAGACACGCGGATACTGCAAAGGCGAGTTCGAGATAAGTACATCGCTTGGAGGCATCGTTCTGGGCGTCGTTTCCGTTGAGTTTACCAATCTATGGACGGCTTTTTCCGCAGAGCTTGCAATACCTGACGGCACACATGCGTTGTATTTTACTTACAGAGGAAGTGGTAGCGCAAGTCTGGCTTCGTTTATCTTAGAAGAATAAATTACAGGAGGGTTTTCCATTGAAACGCTGCAAAGTCTCAGTATTGTTCCTGATTTTTACCCTTTTTACGACGCTCATCCCCTTCGGAACCCCAACAGCGCTTGCAGAAACCGACCCATCGCAAAACCATGTCCTGCAGGTTCTCACCGGCAGCCCGCAGTGGGAAGGCGCGATTATACACAGCGACGGTTCAAACAGTATGAACCTTGAGCCTAAAAAAACGTATGAGTTTGCTTTCAGAGCCTATACTCCCAGTAAGGGTGTCGGGCTGCGGTTCCAAGCAAACACCTTCGGAGGCTGGGACTGGGACGGTATTATCGATTATGCGCCGGAGGATTTTCAACCGCAGGGATGGTACGAGATAAGCGGCAGCCTTACTCTCAATAAGCCCGGCACAACCGATTTGCCGAGAATGGTGCTGGTTAAGACTCAAGGGGACAACGAAGGACTGGTCGCAAAGCTTTGGATCGATGATTTTACGGTAACCGATGCCGCAACCGGCGAAGTTGTTTTCTCGGAGGATTTCGAGAGCGGTAAAACAGGCGCGTTCAGGGACAACGGCGGTGCTTGTTCCGTCGTAACGGAGCAAGCGATTTATGATGACGCGGTCACAGTCGCCGACGGCGAGTACGCGTTGGACGTACCCTCGCTAAAAGAAATATATCAAGATTATTTTCTGATTGGAAACATCATTAACTCCTCCGATTTTGGCGCCGGCGCCGCGTCGAAAGAGCGGTATAGCATTCTTAAGCACCATTACAACGCGATAACATATGAAAATGAAATGAAACCGGACGCCATGTGGGGTCCTAGCAGCGTTTATGACAAACCGGAACAGCGTGACTTCACACCGCTCGATGAGCAAATAGGGAGAATGACCGGCGACGGCTTTCACGTAATCGGGCATACCCTCGGATGGCATGGGCAGTCTCCCAACTGGCTCAACCTCTCCGCCGGAAGCCGGAATAACAGTACCGCCGTCTATAAACCGTACGCGGAGGCGCGCAGTAATCTTGAGGAGTACATAAACCTTATAGCGGGACGCTTTTATAATCGCTCTGACGGCGCTAAGATATACTCTTGGGATGTATTAAACGAAGCGCTCCGACGCGACCGCGCGTATGCGGCGGATGAAGAAAATTGGGGGCGTCATGCGCTCGGCCATATTTGGCCGGCGAATTGGGTATCGCCGTGGTACATGTCCTACGGCACAGACGCTCCGGCAGAGGTTGACCCTTGGGACTATATCTATGACATATATACGCTTGCACGTAAGGCCGACCCGTCCGCCATCTTGTACTATAATGATTACGGAATGGAAGATCCTTCCCAAGTGCAATTGGTTGTCAACATGGTCAATGTATTAAACGCGCAGTGGGCGGCGGATACGGTAAACAACCCCGATGCGGGTTCATATGCGGGTGAAAACAGCGAGATTGTGCGGGAATACAAAAAAGCGGGCGGTCGCTTGCTGATCGAAGGCATCGGAATGCAAGAGCATGACACCATCAACACCAATATAAAAAATGTAGAGGCCGCTATTCACGCCTATGCCGCTGCCGGCTGTAAAGTGAGCATCACCGAGCTTGATGTAGGCGTGCCCGGTTACTCCAGAGGTCAGGAAATGTCCGCTGAGGACGAAGAGAAGCAAGCGCGTTATTACGCCGAGCTGTTTGCCATGTTCAAAAAGAATTACGAATATATCGAACGTGTTACCTTTTGGGGATTGGACGATGCGCACAGCTGGCGCCCCAACGAGCTATGCTTGTTGTTTAACGGCGATCTGCGCACCAAAGAAGCTTATTACGCGGTAGCTGATCCTGAAGGCTGGCTTGCGGAG
>JAISVU010000025.1 GCA_031271375.1 Clostridiales bacterium
GCCCCGGCGGTTTGTCTAGGGAACGGGCCAGCTTCGAGGTCAGGGACGTCCATTCCAGCCACTACGGGCGCATGTGCCCGATAGAGACCCCGGAAGGCCCCAACATCGGGCTTATCAACTCCCTCGCCACGTTCGCCCGGATTAACGAATACGGGTTCATCGAGGCCCCTTACCGCAAGGTGGCCCACGAGGACGGCGTCACCCGCGTCACCGGGGACGTGGTATACCTCACGGCGGACGAAGAGGAGAACAACCTGATAGCCCAGGCCAACGCTATATTGAACGAGAAGACCGAGTTTATAGACAAAAAGGTGGTTGGCCGCTCCAAAGCCGACTTTATCGAGATAGAGCGGGAGCGCCTGGATTTGATGGACGTGTCGCCCAAGCAGATCGTAAGCGTGGCGACGGCTTTAATACCGTTCCTTGAAAACGACGACGTCACAAGGGCCTTGATGGGCTCGAACATGCAGCGCCAGGCGGTGCCGCTTATCCGGCCCACGGCCCCGATAATAGGCACCGGCACGGAGTTCAAGACCGGCTCCGATTCCGGCGTTATGACTAAGGCAAATGACGACTGCGTTGTGGAGCGGGTTTCCGGCAGCGGCATAAGCGTCCTCAACGCGGACGGCAAGCGCGAGCATTATAAGCTGACCAAGTTCTCGCGCAGCAACCAGGGAACCTGTATCAATCAGCGTTCCGTCGTTTCCGTGGGCGATCAGGTAAAGAAGGGCGACATCCTGGCCGACGGCCCCTCGACCGAGAAGGGCGAGCTGGCCCTGGGCAAGAACCCGCTTATCGGGTTTATGACCTGGGAAGGCTATAACTACGAGGACGCTATCTTAATCAGCGAGAGACTGGTGATGGAGGACGCCTACACCTCCATTCACATAGAGGAATACGAGGCTGAGGCCAGGGACACGAAGCTGGGGGCCGAGGAGATCACCCGCGACATCCCAAATGTCAGCGACGATTCGCTGAAGGAGCTGAACGACCAGGGCATTATACGCATCGGCGCCGAGGTGAACCCCAACGATATACTTGTTGGGAAGGTAACGCCTAAGGGCGAAACCGAGCTTACGGCCGAGGAACGGCTCCTTCGGGCCATCTTCGGCGAGAAGGCGCGGGAAGTCCGCGATACCTCGCTAAAGGTCCCCCACGGCGAAAGCGGCATTGTCGTGGACGTGAAGCAGTTTACCAGGGAGAACGGCGACGAGCTGCCGCCGGGCGTCAATATGGTCGTAAGGGTGTATATCGCCCAAAAACGCAAGATATCCGTCGGGGACAAGATGGCGGGCCGCCACGGGAACAAGGGCGTTATCTCCCGCATTATCCCGGTGGAGGATATGCCGTTCTTACCCAACGGCAGGCCGCTGGACATCGTGCTTAACCCGCTGGGCGTGCCCAGCCGCATGAATATAGGGCAGATTCTGGAGGTTCACCTGGGCCTCGCCGCAAAGGTGCTTAACTGGAAGGTGGCTACGCCGGTCTTTGACGGGGCCAACGAGATTGACATAATGGACACGCTGGACCTTGCCAACGACTACGCCAATCTGGAATGGCCCGAGTTTGAGGCCCGCTGGAAGGATATACTGGAGCCCGAGATATTCAAAGACCTGGAGGACAACTACGACGGCCGGTCTGAATGGAAGGGGATTCCCATTACCAGGGACGGCAAGATATGGCTTAGGGACGGAAGATCGGGAGATTTGTACGATAACCCGGCCACGGTGGGGTACATGCACTATATGAAGCTCCATCACCTGGTTGACGATAAGATTCATGCCCGTTCCACCGGCCCCTACTCGCTGGTTACGCAGCAGCCGCTGGGCGGCAAGGCCCAGTTCGGCGGCCAGCGCTTCGGCGAGATGGAGGTTTGGGCTCTGGAGGCCTACGGCGCTTCTTATACGCTGCAGGAGATTCTGACGGTTAAGTCCGACGATATTGTGGGGCGCGTAAAGACATACGAGGCGATCGTTAAGGGCGAAAACGTCCCGGAGCCCGGCGTTCCCGAATCCTTCAAGGTCTTGCTTAAAGAATTGCAGGCCCTGGCGCTGGATGTGAAGGTGCTGCTGGACGACGAGACCGAGGTGCAGATACGCGAGATAGTCGACGATATCGACGACTTGAACCTTAACATCGAAGGCATGGAGAACGACCTGGATTACGACGACAGACGCAAACGCCTCGCTCTCGCGCCTGCGCCGGACAGGCGCGTTGCGGGCGGCCCGGGCACGGATGAGCCGGAGGACGATATTGACGATATTGACGATATTGACGACCTGGACGACGACGACCTGGACGACGAGGCGGACGGCCTGAGCCTGGACGGCGGGCTGGACGACGAACTGGACGAGGAGCTTGACGCGGCCGCTAGGCTTGCGTCCGATGAGATACTTGAGGAGCTGGACTTCCAGAAGAGCGATTTTGACGACAGCGAGGCCGTCGCGGACGTCATCGCCGCCGACTTTGACGATAACGAGGATATTATAACCGATAAAGACGAGGACGCCGAAGGCTCCGACGCCGTTGAAGAAGGGGAGAGGTAGAATGCCGGAGATCAATGTCAAAGCCAGTTCCAACGCGGGCGGCAATGCGAATGTAAGCAGCGACGCGATAGTGTTTGATTCTATAAAGATTGGGCTCGCCTCGCCGGAGAAGATAATGGAGTGGTCCAGGGGCGAGGTTAAGAAGCCCGAGACCATCAATTACCGGACGCTTAAACCCGAGCGCGACGGCCTCTTCTGCGAACGTATCTTCGGGCCGGATAAGGACTGGGAGTGCCACTGCGGGAAGTATAAGCGTATCCGCTATAAAGGCGTTATATGCGACCGCTGCGGCGTTGAGGTGACAAAGAAGAAGGTGCGCAGGGAGCGGATGGGCCATATCAAGCTGGCCGCCCCGGTGTCGCATATATGGTATTTCCGCGGCATCCCCTCCCGGATGGGGCTTATTCTGCAGATGTCCCCCAGGGCGCTGGAGAAGGTGCTGTATTTCGCCAACTATGTCGTGCTGGACGCCGGAGACACGGCGCTGATAAAGAAGCAGCTCCTTACGGAGAAGGAATACCGCGAGGCGCTGGATAAATACGCGGTGACCGACGCTAACGGCAAGCTCATCGTCCCCTTCCGGGTGGGGATGGGCGCGGAGGCTATAAAGGAACTCCTAAAGGACGTCAACCCGGAAACCGAGAGCGAGGAGCTTAAAGCCCAGCTGAAGAACGCCACCGGGCAGAAGCGTATACGCATAATAAAGAAGCTGGAGGTCGTCGAGAGCTTCCGCGTCTCCGGCAACCGCCCGGAGTGGATGATATTAGATATCATCCCGGTAATCCCGCCGGACTTGCGGCCTATGGTGCAGCTGGACGGCGGCCGCTTCGCCACAAGCGACCTTAACGACCTCTACCGGCGCGTGATTAACCGCAACAACAGGCTCACCCGCCTGCTGGAGCTGGGCGCGCCAGACATAATCGTCCGCAACGAGAAGCGTATGCTGCAGGAGGCCGTGGACGCGCTGATAAACAACGGGCGGCGCGGCAGGCCCGTAACAGGCCCTGGCAACAGGGCGCTCAAGTCCCTGTCGGACCTCCTTACAGGCAAGCAGGGCCGCTTCCGCCAGAACCTGCTGGGCAAACGCGTGGACTACTCGGGCCGTTCGGTCATCGTCGTAGGGCCCACGCTCAAGCTCTATCAGTGCGGCCTTCCCAAAGAGATGGCGATAGAGCTGTTCAAGCCCTTCGTTATGAAGAAGCTGGTGCAAACCGGTCTTTCGCATAATATCAAGTCCGCGAAGCGGATGGTGGAACGCCTGCAGCCCGAGGTATGGGACGTGCTGGAGGACGTTATTAAAGAACACCCCGTCATGCTTAACCGCGCCCCGACGCTGCACCGCCTGGGCATACAGGCCTTCGAGCCGGTGCTGGTTGAGGGCAGGGCGCTGAAGCTCCATCCTCTGGTGTGTACCGCTTATAACGCGGACTTCGACGGGGATCAGATGGCGGTTCACGTGCCGCTGTCGGTCGAGGCGCAGAGCGAATGCCGCTTCCTGCTTCTCGCGCCGAACAACCTGTTAAAGCCCTCCGACGGGGCCCCGGTCACGGTGCCCACGAAGGACATGGTTTTGGGCATTTATTACCTTACGATAAAGAAGGACATAGACAACGGCAGGGTCTTCAAGGACGACAACGAAGCCCTTCTAGCCTACCGCAACGGGGAAATCTCGCTGCACGAGACGATTAAGGTGCGGCGCGCGAGGCTTATCGGCGATGCCGTCGAAGAACGCCTGATGGAGATAACGGCGGGCCGTATAATATTTAACGAGGCCATCCCCCAGGATATAGGCCTTGTGGACCGCAGCATACCCGAAAACGCCTTCCTGTACGAGGTTGACACGCTGGTAAACAATAAAATGCTGGGGAAGATCATCAACCTCTGCATACAGAAATACGGTTCGACGGACACGGCCGAGGTGCTGGACCGCATTAAGGAGCTGGGCTTCGAGTATTCCACCCGCAGCGCCGTGACGGTCAGCGTCTCCGACATCGAGATTCCGCAGGCGAAGTACGAGCTGCTGGCCGAAGCCGAGAAGATCGTGGAGAACGTCACCCGCATGTTCCGCCGCGGCCTTATGACCGACGAGGAGCGCAAGGAAAAGATAGTCGAAACCTGGTACAACACGACGGACAAGATAACCGAGGCCCTGATATCGGGCCTGGATAGGTACAACAACCTGTTTATGATGTCGGACTCCGGCGCTAGGGGCTCAAAGGATCAGATTCGCCAGCTGGCCGGTATGCGCGGCCTGCTCGCCAGCCCTTCGGGCGGCCTTATCGAGGTGCCGATAAAGTCCAACTACCGCGAGGGCCTCTCGGTGCTTGAATACTTCATATCCTCCCACGGAACTAGAAAGGCCCTGTCCGACACGGCTTTAAGGACGGCGGACTCGGGTTATCTAACCCGCCGCCTGGTTGACGTTTCCCAGGACATTATTATCCGCGAGTGGGACTGCGTAGGCGACAATCCCGATAAGCCGGGGCTTTGGATATCGGCGTTCGAAGAAAAATCCGCGATGGATAGCGACGACGAGAGCGAGGTTATAGAAAGCCTGCGCGACCGGATCGCGGGTCGGTTCACTATTGAGGATATCGTTCATCCTGAGACCGGAGAGATTATCGCCCAAGCGGACAGCATGATCACCCAGGAACAGGCGAGCCAGATTGAAAAAGCGGGGATAAAGAAAGTGCATATCCGCACTATCCTAAGCTGCCGCTCCAAGATAGGCCTCTGCTCAAAATGCTATGGGGCGAACATGGCTTCGGGCCGTATCGTCCGGGTTGGCGAGAGCGTCGGGATCATCGCGGCTCAGTCCATCGGCGAGCCCGGAACGCAGCTTACAATGCGCACGTTCCACACAGGCGGCATAGCCTCAAACGAGGATATAACCCAGGGTCTTCCCCGCGTTGAAGAGCTGTTCGAGGCCAGGAAACCAAAAGGATTGGCTATCATCGCCGAGTTCGGCGGGATTATAGAGATTAACGAAACCAAGAAGAAGCGCGAGGTTCGCGTGATAAACACCGAGCGGGGCGAGAGCAAGGATTATCTGATTCCCTACGGTTCCCGCATCAAGGTCTTCCCGGGGCAAACTGTAGAGGCCGGCGACGAGCTGACCGAGGGCAGCGTCTATCCCCATGATATCCTTAAAATTAAAGGGCTGCGCGGGGTTCAGGACTACCTGCTCCAGGAGGTTCAGCGCAACTACCGCACCCAGGGCGTCGATATCAACGACAAGCATATTGAGGTCATCGTGCGCCAGATGCTAAAGCGCGTGAAGATAGAGGAAAACGGCGACAG
>JAISVU010000029.1 GCA_031271375.1 Clostridiales bacterium
GGCGTGAAAGTGTCCCGTACCTATCCGAAAACCAATGGAAAGCAAATACGGAGGGGAGGGATTTTCGTGTCGGAAGTTAAAGTAAAGGAAAACGAATCCTTAGACAGCGCTCTCAAGCGTTTCAAAAGGACCTGCGCCCAAGCCGGTATTATGGGGGAGGTACGCAAACGCGAGCACTATGACAAGCCAAGCGTTAAGCGTAAAAAGAAATCCGAAGCCGCGAGAAAACGCAAGTACAATTAATGTCTAATACTAAACTCAAAAAGAGCCCGCCATTTCCGGCGGCGCTTTTTTTCGCTAAGGTAAAGTTAATTAATTAATTTGACAGGAATTACAGACATTACCGATGATAACCAGTATATAGCTATATTACATACCAAGTAATATACGGGAGGGCTTATGAGAAGGGAAGATTTCAGGAAGATCGTGCTGTACCTTACCGGGCAGACAATAACGATGTTCGGTTCGGCTTTGGTGCAGTATGCCATTACATGGCATATCACGCTGACGACGAAAAGCGGGTTGATGCTGATGATTTCAACCTTATGCGGGTTTTTGCCCCAGCTGATAATCACGCCGTTCGCCGGGGTTTGGGCGGACAGGTTAAACCGCAAGCGTTTAATAATGCTTGCGGACGGCATGATCGCGGTCGCTACCGCCTTACTGGCCCTTTTGTTTATGATGGGATATGACGATCTGTGGCTCTTGTTCGCGATTTCGGCTGTGCGTTCGCTGGGCTCCGGCATACAGGCGCCGTCTGTCGGCGCGTTTTTACCGGAGATTGCGCCTAATGAGCAGCTTATGCGCGTCAACGGCGTGAACGCCAGCATACAGGGGGCCATGATGCTTGTCGCGCCTGTGGCGGCAGGCGGGCTTCTTGAATTTATGAGCATAGACGCGATCTTTTGGATCGACGTGCTTACCGCGTTCGTCGGTATCGGATTCCTGGCGTTCATAAAGAGCGTCAGGCCGCGAACGGCGCAGAACGGGAATAACAAGGCAGGCGTGTTCGGCGATATAATGAGCGGTTTGCGCTATGTGGCTAAAACAAAATGGCTGCTGCAGTTCAACGGGGTTTATCTGTTTATGTCCCTGATGTTCGGGCCGGTCATCTTCCTTACGCCGCTGATGGTGGCCCGGAGCTTTGGGGACAGCACTACGCTGCTGGTTATACACGAAGTGGTTTTCGCGGCGGGAATGACGCTGGGCGGTTTGACGGTGGGCATATTCGCGAAGAAATTCCGTAACAAGGTCATTATGGTGGGTATCGCCTGCGCCGCCTTCGGCATTGAGACATTAATAATGGGCTTTTCGCCTAACTTTGTATTCTATTCGGCGGTAATGGCGTCAATGGGCATGACGATACCTTATGTGAACAGCGGCGCGATGACGATGTTCCAAACCAAAGTGCAGCCGGAATATCTGGGCCGGGTTATGAGCATCAACGGCATAATCGCCACCACCACGATGCCCCTTTCGATGGTTATATTCGGGCCGATATCCGACAGCGTGTCTGTCGAAACGCTGTTGATTATTACCGGGGCTTTAATGACCTTGATGATGATTCCCACGTTTATGCTGAAGGATATGATAGCCGCCGGAGAACCCGCCCGAGAGGAGCTGGCGATTACGAGCCAAACCCCTTGAAATCCGTTATCCCCAGCTCCAGCGCCCGCGTGAAGATATGCTTGTTGTAGATGGTTTTCACCAGAACGGACGAAGCGATGACCATTTGGGAGCGTTCGGGGAGGGAAAATAAACGCTGGGCAGTGAGCCGCACATCGAACGGTATCTCCGCGTGGGCGCTGATAAGATAGCGTCTGCCTTGAAAATGGATAAAATCATGGCGCGGGGTCAGTTCCACCACCAGATCCCCGCCGGTGTTGTTGTCGATTATGACCTGGCCTTTGTCCGCGAAAGCGAAGCTGTCTTTGTTCAGCCGCACCTTCAAGGCGGGCTCCATGACGGCGTTTACGCGGTGAACCAGCTCCGCGCCGCCCACAGGCCGGATACATATATCCGCCCGTGCCCTCTTCTCCGTAAACAGCGCGGGGTCGATAACATAGTCCACTACAGCGGCGTATCCGCCGCCGGCATGGCCCCTGCCAAAGGACGCGGAGTTAAGCCTCCTCGTGATGACGCTGAGCCAGGGCGCCTTATCCTTAACCTCTACCTCGGCTTCCACGTACCCCCACTCGTCCCTGTGCAGATATATCTGGCCGTTGATGGGCTCCTTCCCCCTCGCGGGGATGGGGACCTCGGTCTCGGAACTGTCCAGGAAGAGCTTCGCCCGTTTTTTCATCCCGTGCAGGATCAAGAAATTGTCTATCGCCCGTTCCTTTACCGTGTCGAACTTAAAATGCTCATACAGCTCCAAATGGGTTTGGGGCATCGCGGCAAGCCAGTCGCCGAAATCCTTGCGGACAAAGGCCCTGGCCGCCTCGGCCGGGCTGTTCATCGCGAAACCGGAAAAATCCTCAAGGGAGTTGAGCGCGGTGCCGTCGTCCGCCATGAACGAACGGGCCGTCATCGTGATATGAACCGGTATTATCAGCTCCCCGCCGTTGGAGGAGATGATAATATCGGTTTCGATTATATCGCCGGGAACATAAATTTCTGACGAAAAGCGGTATTGCAGCTCGATCTTGTTGCCTGTAAAGCTCTCCGGCGTGAATGTAATCGCGGGCAGATTTGAAGCCGCAGAGCCTTCCAATACGCTGCCTCCCGCGTTCCTTAAATTAATCTCGCCCCGGCAGTCCCGGAACGTCTCTATCCTTATCTGGGCCACATCGGCCTTTATCATCGGCAGCGCGTATTCAAACTGTTCCAGCAGCTCGGACGACAGATTACTCGAAAGACCGTTTGACAGGCTACGCTCGGTCTGCATTATTCTGCCCCAGTTCCATCTCCATCTGTTCTTTCAGGTTTAAGATAAGCGCCGTCTCGTTCTTTGACTGCTCCAGTATGTTTTCCAAGAGCGTCTGCAGCTTGCCGAAGATATCGTTATTGACGGCGCTGACCCGCTTCAGGCTGTCCGAAATGCCTTCGGACATCGCCCTCACGGAGTTCTCTGTATGGTAATCCAATATCTTCCCTAATCCTCCGCCGACCGACGCCGTTATCTCCTTCAGCGCCGTTTCGTACTCGTTCATGCTGTTTTGGAGGGCGCTTTGGTTACTGCGCACATACTCCAAAGCCTCGCCAACGGCCTCAGACTGAACCCCGGCGTTCTTGCAGATGTCAATAACCGACACGCTAATCTCGTTAAGCCTGTCCAAAGCCCGCTCGACATTCTTGTTATTATCAAGGAACTCTTCCTTATATCCGTCAATGAGCTTGTCCAGGTCGTCCACGCGTTGCTTGAAACCGTCCATCGCGCCGCTCATCTTAACCACGGCGAGGTTCAGCTCTTCCTGTGATTTATTGGAATCATTTATTGCCCCGCGCCAGTCTTCCAGCGGCTTTTGCAGAATCTCCGCAGTGACGGCCACGCTGGTAAGCGTACTTTCAACGGCTTTTGCTGTGTCGCCCAGCGTCTCTTTGGTAGCGGCGATCTGCCTGTCCCGCAGCTCGTCTACCGCATCTGACAGAGCCTTGGTCTGGTAGGTTATCGCGGATTCTAATTCTCTTCGCAGCAAATTAATCGCGGGGGCTATGTCGGTGACATAGAACTTGCCCAGCTCCCGCTCAATCAAGAACGCGGTTCTGTAGATAAGCTCGTCCCTCGCGGCTTTTGCGTCGAAAATTGAATAGAGTATCCGGTCGGTTAAATAAAAGCATAGGAACGCGATAAGAAACCGCACCCCGGCCCGCTCCCAAACCGTGAACAGCAGCCCGGCGGCCAAAACCGCCTTCTCCGCTACATCAATGAACCGTTCGCAGCTCCCGGCATTCATAAACGCGACTCTGATATCCAGCGCGCTTTTTTGGCACAGCTCCACCGCGTCTATCCGGGCAAGG
>JAISVU010000032.1 GCA_031271375.1 Clostridiales bacterium
CTATCCGGTCTCCGCGTCTTATCGTATAATCCGCTGACCCCCGGTTGGCAAGCAGGGTCTTCAGCTCGCCGCGGTAATCCCAGTCTATCGTCCCGACCCCCTGGTGAACCATTATACCGTGCCTGTTCGCCAATCCGCTGCGGGAACGAACCTGGCCTTCATAGCCTTCGGGCAGCGCGATTATTATACCGTTTGGAACCGCGAACCAGCCATTAACCGGGATAACCAGGTCTTCATGGATGTTCGCGAACAGATCCATCCCTGCGGCTCCATCGGTCATGTACTGCGGGAGCGGCAGATCGGCGGCGTCCGGCGTCCTGGTAATCCGTACAGTTACGTTATTCACAAGCCTTTCTCCTGAAACAAGCCGGCGATGTCGATGCCAGATAAACGCCCGACGGCGGAGACGCTGTGACGGCCCATATCGAAGATACGCCCCGCAAGGTCATATATCCCTTCAAGCGTTACCGCGTCAATCTTTTCCATAATCTGCTCCGCAGTCAGCAAGCGGTTTAACAGCAGCTCCGCGCGGGCGTTAGAGCTCATGCGGCTTGAGGTGCTCTCCAGCCCCAGAATAAAATTGCTCTTTAGCTGTTCCTTAGTATTCTTTAATGTTTCAACGGTCATGCGATCTGTGAAGAAATTCGTTATCTCTGCCCGGATAAGCCCCGCCGCTTCCTTTGCCGTCTGCGGGCCAAGCGCGGCATATACCGAGTAAATCCCCGTGCCGCGATAACTGGCGGGGTATGAGTATATGGAATAAACAAGGCCGTGCTTCTCGCGGATGTTTTGGAATAGGCGGGAGCTCATTCCGCCGCCGAAAAAGGTGTTCAGCGCCGTCAGCGTGTAGCTTTCATCGCTCCCGAGGGGTATGCCGGGGAACGCAAGGCAGAGATGAAGCTGCTCGACATCCTTTTCGCGAGTGACTACGGCAGACGCGTACACGGCGGCGGTTTCGGGCCGTATATAGTCAGGAGTGTTGTCAAAGAGGCCCATGCAGCGCGAGACAGCCTCTATTACCTGATTTTTGTCGTACTTTCCCGCTACGGACACAACGACATTTTCCGGCCTGTAATGCCTTTTCATATATGAGAGGAAATCCTTCCTTGTGAAGGCCTCCACGGTTTCTTGCACGCCCAGGACAGGGCGGCCCAGCGCGTCGGCTTTCCACACCGCCGACTGGAGTATGTCATGCACCAGGTCTTCCGGGGTGTCCTCGTACATACTGATCTCTTCCAGCACGACGTTTTTTTCTTTTTCGATCTCAGCCGGGTCGAACACCGAGTTAAAGAACATGTCGGACAAGACATCCAAAGCTATATCGATATGGTTATCCAGGACGCGGGCATAATAACAGGTCAGTTCTTTTGTGGTGTAAGCGTTCATCTGGCCGCCCACCTTGTCCATCTCGTCCGCAATGTCCATCGCCGTGCGCCGCTCGGTTCCTTTGAAGAGCATGTGCTCGATAAAATGGGAAATGCCGCTTTCTGAGGCAGCTTCATCCCGGGAACCCGCCAGCGTCCAAATCCCTACCGCGACGCTTCGCAGATATGGAATATCTTCCATTACTATTCTTACGCCGTTAGGCAGCGTTATCTTCTCTATCATTGGCTCACCATAGAACAGGGGGAGGGATTCAGCGCCCCTCCCCCTTCTATTCCTTTCAATGGCATCTTCACTTGGTTATAATAACCGTTTTATGATTAAATATTATACATTAGCTCCTGGAGTGCCTTCTGTCCCTGTCGCTGCCCCGGCTTCTGTCACGGTCGCGGTCGCGGTCGCCTTCCTTGCGCGGGGGCCGTTTCGCGATAAAGTCGTCGGGCTTTTCTTCATAGCCCTCGGGTCTTGGGAGCGTTGCTTTAACGGAGAGGTTGATGCGGCCCTGGTCGTCGATCTCAACCAGCTTAACGTTTATCTCGTCGCCTACCTTTACCACGTCTTCAACGGACTTAACGCGTTCATAAGCCAGCTGGGAGACGTGAACCAGCCCCTCCTTCTCGGGCGCGATCTCGACGAAACAGCCGAAATTGAGAATTCGCGTAACCTTGCCCGTATAAACCTTGCCGATCTCAGGGTCCTCCGCGATAGCCATAATCATGTCAACAGCCTTGCGTATCTGGCCCATCTCGACGGCGGCGACAAAGATACGGCCGTCGTCTTCGGTATCAATCTTCAATACGCCGGATTCCTCGATAATGCGGTTGATAACCTTCCCTCGCGAGCCGATAACCTCGGAGAGCTTTTCGGGATTGATATTGATCATCGTTATCTTAGGGGCGTATTGTGAAATCTCGGCCCTGGGCTCCTGGATGGCGTCCTTCATAACCCCGTCCAGGATAAAGGCTCTGGCACGCCGGGTTTCGGCAAGGGACTTCTTGATAATCTCCGGCGTAAGGCCGTCGATCTTTATATCCATTTGTATCGCCGTGATGCCTTGATGGGTTCCGGCCACCTTGAAATCCATATCGCCAAAGAAATCCTCAAGACCCTGGATATCGGTCAGCAGGACGAAATCGCCGTCATTGTCTCCCGTTACAAGCCCGACGGAAATGCCCGCGACAGGGCGCTTAATCGGCACGCCGGCCGCCATAAGCGCGAGCGTGCTTGCGCACACCGAACCCTGGGATGTGGAGCCGTTGGAGCTTAATACCTCTGAAACAAGGCGCATTGCGTATGGGAAATCAACTTCGGCGGGGATAACAGGAAGGAGCGCCCGCTCCGCCAGCGCGCCGTGGCCGATCTCCCGGCGGCCAGGGCCTCTGGAGGGCTTGGTCTCGCCAACAGAGAAGCTGGGGAAGTTATAATGGTGCATATACCGCTTATTCTCTTCCAGGATATCCAGGCCGTCCAGCCGCTGAACATCGGACATTGAGCCCAATGTTACAATAGTCATAACCTGCGTTTGGCCCCTGCGGAACAGGGCGGAGCCGTGCGTGCGGGGCAGTAAGTCAACCTCGGCCTCAAGGCGGCGTATTTCGTCCAGCTTTCTGCCGTCTGGCCGCTTATGATCCCTGAGGATCATGCGTCTAACGGTCTCTTTCTCGTAACCGTATATGGCCTCGCCTATGATGGAAGGCAGCTTTTCCTGGTCGTCGGAGGTGAAGCTGGGCAGCATGTTGGCCACTACCTCGTCGGTTAATAGGCTTATCTGCCAGTCCCTCTCCTGCTTTTGGTCGTGGAAAACAGCGTCTTCCATGCGCTCCGCGCTGATTAGGCTGCGAATCTTTTCGTTAATGCCGTCGGGAATCACATGCTCTTCGTAACCCCGTTTTTCCTTGCCTTCCTTAGCTACAATGCCGTCTATAAACTCCACGATCTTTTTGTTTTGCTCGTGGGCCAGCATGATCGCCTCGTACATATCCTCGTCGCTTATCTCGTCCGCTCCGGCTTCGATCATCATAACCTTATGCCTTGTTGAGGCCACGGTAAGGTTAAGCCGGGTCTTCTCCCGCTCCGCCGCCGTTGGGTTAAATATGAACTTACCGTCTACCAGACCTACGTTAATAGAGCCTGTGGGCCCTTTAAAGGGTATATCCGAAATGGACAGAGATATCGAAGCGCCGATCATTGCGGCTACCTCGGGGCTGCAGTCTTGGTCAACGGACATAACCGTCGCGACGACCGCAACGTCGTTTCTGTAGTCATGGGGGAACAGCGGCCTGATGGGCCTGTCAATGAGCCTGGATGTCAGCACCGCTTTTTCCGTGGGCTTGCCCTCGCGCTTGATGAACCCGCCGGGAATCTTACCCACCGAATACAGGCGCTCTTCGTAATCAATACTTAGAGGAAAGAAATCGATACCCTGACGCGGTTTTTCCGATGCCGTCGCCGTCACAAGCACGACCGTTTCGCCGTATCTGCATAGGGCGGCGCCCCCGGCCAGTTCCGCTACCTTGCCGATTTCCACCGAAAACGGCCGGCCCGCCAGCTCCATAGTATACGTATTATTCATTTGTTCTCCTTCCGGGATCGGATAGTTACTTCCTTAAATTAAGCTCAACGAGCAGCCCGCGGTATTTTATGATATCCGTCTTACGGATATAGTTAAGCAGGCCTTTTCTTTGGCCGACCATTTTTAGAAGGCCCCTGCGCGAGTGGTGATCCTTCTTATGGATTTTAAGATGCTCGTTAAGCAGGTTGATACGCTCGGTTAGGAGCGCTACCTGAACCTCCGGCGACCCGGTGTCGTCGCTGTTTCTTCCGAAACGCTCGATGATGGCTTTCTTGTCGATTGTCACGTAATTCTCTCCTTTTTTAGTTGATCCAGATGCTAGGAAAGGGTCGGAGCGTCCGCTTTCTGAGCATCGGCTAAGGGTATACTATCACAGGGAGGCGAAATAATCAACAGTTAATTTCAGCGATATGTATGTGTTCTTTCATGGTCAAGCAGCCATTCCTTACGCCATAGCCCGCCGCCGTATCCGGTCATGCCGCCGTCCGCTCCGATGACCCTGTGGCAGGGTATGATTATGGAAACGGGATTGTTGTGATTTGCGCCTCCAACGGCCCTGACGGCTTTTATATTGCCTGTGGCTTCCGCTATGTCTTTATAACTCCTGGTTTCGCCATATGGGATGGCGCTCAGCGCCGCCCAGCAGCGCCGCTGGAAGTATGTTCCCTCCAATATAATAGGCACATCAAAATGCTTGAGGGTTTTTGCGAAATACGCGTCCAGCTGGGCGGCGCAGTCTTTTAAAACCCCGCAGGGCTCGTCTTGATCCGGCGGTTCGTTCAGCTCGGTAAAGCCCAGGTACACAATGGCTTCGTCACGGGCTTTAAGCTCTAATATGCCCAATTCGGACTTATAATAGTATCTCATCGCTTAATGACCTTTCCGGCTTTGATGCCTGTCGCCGTTCCGTTCCTTACCGCAATCTGACCGTTCACAATAACATACTCTATGCCCTCGTTCCTGCGGTACGGATGCAAGTAATCCGCGTTGGCCTTGAGCTGGTTATAGTTGAGGATCGTAATATTCGCTGGAAAACCCTCTTTAAGCAAGCCATGATCCTTCAAGTTTAAGGCCTCTGCCGCGGACGACGTTACGCCTTTTATAGCGGCTTCCATTGACAGGAGCTTCCGGTTACTCAGTATCATAAGCCGCCTAACGAACGTGGATGTGGCCCTGGGGTGGCATCCGCCCGCCTTTTCCGGGTCATGCCTTCGCGTGAAATCAGACCAGTCGGAGCCACCGACTACATACGGATGTGCGATAATCCGCAGCATATCGCTCTCGTTTTGCGAGAAGTAGATACCCTGACCCATACCGGCGTTCTCTATGAGGATATCGCAAAAGGCGTCCATCGGGGATTTCCCCTGCTCATTCGCGATCTGAGCAATGTTCTTTCCTATATAAGACGGGTTCTTTGGGGATTCGACTACCATCGTGCCGTCGAATCCGGCCCCGTATATGCAGCTTTCGAAGGCGTCTGCTCTATTGTTTATCGCGTCCAGCATGAGCTTTCTTGTATCTGGGTTCCGAAGGCGGTCGAGAAGGGCGTCCATGCCGCCGACATGGAATTTTGGCGGTATTTGATCCGCCAGCGGCGCCGAGCCCGCGCAAAAGGGGTATTGGTCGGCCCTGACCTTTACGACGCGCATGTTAGCCGCCTCTATCATCCTTAAAAGTTTTTGAGACTTACCCTCGTTTCGCTTACCGCAGACCTTGAGATGGGAAATAATAACGGATGTTCCGCCTTCCTCGCCCACACGGATTGCTTCGGCTACGGATTCTTCAACCGTGTCGCCCTCTCCCCGGATATGGGAGGTATAACAGCCGCCGTAAGGCGCGATAACCCGGGCAAGGGCAATGAGCTCCTGAGTATCGGCATATGCGGAAGGGGCGTAGCCTAAGCCGGAGGAATACCCCAAAAACCCGCTCTCCATCGCCTCGGTCAGGATATCCTTCATAGAGGACATCTGCTGCCCCGTTGGCTTCGCGTAGGAATAGCCCATTACGCGCCTGCGCAGGGCTCCGTGGCTCAGCAGAAAGCCCATGTTCGTTCCAAAAGCGGTTGCTGAGGCATACTTCATAAAGCTGGAGGGCGTGTCGCATATAGCCCTTGCGCGTTCCAGCTCCTCAGGGTTTATATCATCGGAAGGGCCGCCGCCGGAATAGAACGGCGCGAGGGAGCTGCCGCATTGCCCCGCGACTTGGGTCGTCACGCCCTGTTCTAAGTAATTATACGCGTCTGAGCCGTTAATCACGCTGCGATCGCTGTGGGTGTGGGTGTCGATGAACCCCGGCGCGGCGACAAGGCCAGCGGCATCGAGGATCTCCGCAGCGCTGTCCAGGCTTTGCTTAATACAGGCGATCTTACCCCCCGCGACGCCGATATCGGCTTTGTATCCCGGGGCGCCTGTTCCGGCGGCGATAACAGCGTTCTTTATTATAAGGTCTAGCATTATAAAATCTCCCGCATTCCAGATAATTAATGATAAGTATAGCACAATTCACAGAACAACACAGCCAACCAAGGATTGAGCCTACCTCGGTTGGCTGTCTGTTTAAAGAAGATTTTTAGTGGCATCGGCGGTTAATGACCGGTTTAAACCGCGTGAACTCAAATATTCTTTAATATTCCTTATAGCCTTCTATAAGGTCGCCTTCATAGTTATAACCGGCAAGGCCGTTAATGCTATCGGCGATTATCGAGATAACGCCGCCGTTCTCGACGAAATCGACCATTACGCCATATGCCGGAATGGAAAGCCACAGCATACCGTCCTGGGCAATGACATTACCTTCAGCGAGAAGCGTGCCGTCTGCAAGGAAAACCGTGGCTAGATCCCCGAAAATTTCAAGGTATACAGGTTCGGCAATTCCGGCTGGGGTCAAATCGAAGTTATATACGCCGTCACGGGAGGGCACAAGGGCGGCCAGCTCAGGCTCGTAAAACGGTACGTTCTGCATATAATAACCGACCCGTTCGATGATGCCGTACTCGCCTTCATAAGCGAAGCCGATTAAATCATAAAAACTTTGGGCCATCATCATTATGTCGCCGCCAAAGGAAATGAATTCTACGCCAACGCCCCATTCAGGCACTTCCATAAAGTAGGTATCGCTTTCGGCGTTGTACGTAACGGTACCCGTGGCATACAACTGACCTGCGTTCATATCCGGAAGGGTAGTGATGTAGAGGGTTCCGTCCTCGTCGATAAGGAAGAAGATATTCATCGCGTAACCAGAGGGGGCCATATCGACGAAGTACCAGCCGTAGACGTCCTCAAGCGGGTCTTTTTCGGCGGGGGCGATAACCTCGACGGTTTCTGTGGGCGGCAGTTCCTCCGCGGCGGCATTCGCGATAACATTGGCGGCGAACTCCGCAACGCCGGGGATATCGGCTATCGCAAGCAGGTCTGACGATTCAAAGACCGGAACTCCCGCGTCGTTCAGCGTAAAGGGAATCATCAGTTCATGTTCAGGTAGGATGAGGATGTATCCCTCTAAACTGGGCAGATATACGCCGTCAGCATAGATATAATTTGCGTCGTCCAGATCGTAGGAAGCGCGGAAATATCCGATAGGGAAGAATTCTAGGCGCACGGAGGCCGGGATATTAATCCCTTCGATCTGGCTCAGATCAACCATCGCCATTGGCGGCAAAGCTGTGTACGCCGTTATAAAGTTATTCGCTAATTCCTGTAATTTTTGTTCTAAATTCTCAAAATCCCCTAAATATGGCACCCCGTTTTGGACAAAAAATAAACCTTCCAGCCCCATTTCAGCAAGGGACGTGCTTATTTGATCCCCGAACATTACCATCGCCATGTCCAGCATTTGAATGATGTCTATGAATCCAGGTATCTTCGCGCTCATCAGAAGATCACGGTTTTCTACAGCGTAGCCAAGCACCAGCGGGATACCCTCGCTTGACAAATCCATTTCTGCCGCAGCGGGTAAGCTGGCAAGGATATCGGTAAGGGAGAACCTTATCGACGTTTGCTCGGTCGTGGGTTGCTCTTCATACGTTTCGGTAATTTCTACAATACCAACCTCTGTTTCAGGTATTTCCGCGGCTTGCGCGGCCGTATATGCCATCATCTTCAGCAGGCCTTCTATTTTATTCATGTCGGTTTGATCCGGCACAAACGCTCCGTCGTAAGTGAAGCTCAGGCTTGCGTTGAATTCAGGTACAGTCGCGGTATAAACGCCGTCGGCTTCCGTAAGGAGGCCCTCTACATACAAGCCGCCCCAGGGAGCGATTGATGTTTCGGCATAAAAGGTTCCCGCTTCGTCTATCTCCGCATAGACCTGCGCGTCATATCCGACCGGGTTCATGTCGAAGGTATATGTACCGGCGATGGCCGCGACCATATTCACAAGCTGTACCGCTTCTTCTCCCGGTAAAGGCCCGGCCGCCGTTTGAGCGGCGGCCAGGTTTAAAATCAAATCAATTACATAGGTTATTGTGCGTGTCGCGTCTTCTTTATTAAAGGTAAGCTGCCCGTCCGCTTCGGTGTAACGAAGCTGGACGTTGTATTCGGGAATGTTGATCACGCTGTTTCCGCCTGCGTCCGTACCGATTGCCCCTGTCACATAATATCCGCCGTAGGGTTCAAGGGAGGCTTCCGCGCGCACGGTCCCGTCGGCTTTGATGTCTATCTGCACCGGAACCGAGTAAGCGATGGGATAATCCCCTTCTACGATTAGGGTATAGCTTGCGTCGGAAGCGGCAGCGGGTTCTTCGCTTACGGGTTCTGCGCTCTTGGCGCCCGCGTTAAGCGCGGTGTATGCCATCATCCTAGCCAGCCCGACGAGCTTGTTCAGATCCGCCTGATTCGGGGTGAACACGCCGTTTTCAATCGTGAAGCTCAATCCTGCGCTAAAATCGGGAGCAACCGCGTCGTATACGCCGTCAGCCTCGGTAACAATGCCGGTGACGTATAAACCGCCGAACCCCGGTACATCAGCGGAGGCATAGAAGCTGCCGTCGGCCGCGAGGTCTGCGTTTATTATAGCGTCATAACCCAGAGAGCTTACATCAAAGGCGTAAGACCCGGCGATGGCGGCAACCATGTCTACGGTGTCTGGCGCGGCTTCCGGTTCTGTTTCGGCTTCAGCCACGGGAGCGGGGTTGAGCAGTTCGTCCGCCGCGTTAAGAATCATCGTGACGTTGCGGTCGGCGTCTTCCTTGTTGGGAGTAAAAACGCCGTCGGCCACGGTAAAGCGCTGGGTCAGGTTGAAGCCCGGGATGGTCAGAAGATACGCTGACGTATCCCAAACCACATTACCCTCTACATAAAGCTCGCCCCAGGGAGCGACATCTGACTCGGCGTAGACCGAACCGTCAGCAGCAAGCTCCGCCGTGATAATCACATCGTAGCCGATAGGGTTAAGGTCAAACGTATAGGTTCCGGCAAGATCGGCGACGAGGGGATCGTCCCCTTCAGCGCCGTAATAATACACGTCGATGACATTGGAGAACTGCATCATCAACTGCATGAGATAAGGCATAGCAAGTTCCTGAATCTTATTG
>JAISVU010000135.1 GCA_031271375.1 Clostridiales bacterium
CATCAAGGATTTCATTCAGCGCGTGTTCTGTGGGTTCGGTTCCGGGTTCAAGCCATATAAGAATATGAATCGTTCTGTACCGCCTGTTTTCAAGGCGGGCCAACTAACCTCCTGTGAAAAATAATGGAGAATGGAGAATTGAAAATTGAGAATTATGGTTTTTTTAATAGAACCCATTCTCCATTCTCAACTCTCCATTCTCAATTGCCTTTGTTTCAGGGAAATCAATATGATTTAAGGTGCACCATAAACGCCCCTACGGGCTCCTTTAAGTAGATAAACGACGGTTCGCCGTTCTTTAATCTCAGCGTGTCGTAGTCCAGGGCAACGCCGCGCTTCTCGAAATAGGCGATAGCGCGTTTGACATTCAGCGTGTTTATTCCGATGTGCCCGAACCGGCCAAAGCCCGGCTTTTTCATAACCTCAATAAAATCGGTAATAAAGATGGAAACACCAATATCGCGCTGTTTGACAAAAAACAGATCTGTAAAGGCGTCCGCGAATTCCCCCGCCAGTCCTTCATCCTCGGAGTTAATGCCCAGATGGGCGAAGCTGAACCCGTGGATAAGCGCGACGGCTTCCCTGGCAAGGCGCGTAATCTCGGTAAAGTTGTTGGCCTTGATCAGGTCTTCCTTCGCGATCCAGCTGCCGCCGCAGGCTATGACCTTATCAAAGCTCAGGTAAGAAGCCAGGTTCGACGCGTCTATCCCGCCGGTGGGCATGAAGCGCACGTCGCCGTAAGGGGCGCTGATGGCCTTGAGCGCTTTAACGCCGCCGTTAGCCTCCGCCGGGAAGAACTTCACGGTTTTGAGCCCGTAGGACAGGGCCGCCTCGATATCCGTTGCCCCGCCCACGCCGGGCACAACATATACGGAATTCTTCACGCAGTAGTCCACGACGCTTGGATTAAAACCCGGCGAGACGATAAACGACGCCCCGGCGTCCAGGGCCTTCTTAACGGTCTCGACATTGGAAACGGTACCCGCCCCGAGGAGCATATCGGGATGGGATTTGGCTACGTTGCGGATGGCGGCCTCGGCGGCCTCGGTGCGGAAGGTTATTTCCAGCACGTCCAACCCGCCTGCCCCCAGCGCGGCCGCCAGCGGGGCCGCGTCTTTCTCCTCGGCAATCTTGATGACCGGCACTACGCCGCTGTTAAATATGCGTTCCTCAATGCTGTTCATGGCAAACACTCCTTGTAAGTTAATGCCTTGCTGTTATTTTGATATACCCTGTATCTGGAAATAATGTTTATGCTTCGCAGCGCTTCTCATATATCTCATTCTGGTTTTTTTCGTCAACTTTATTCGAGTATGAATACCCCATAGCCCTCCAAAATGGTATGCCGTTATTCGGGTCCGCTGTCAGGTAAATACCGGCTGGTTTATATTCGAGGATTTTATTTTCAGCAAATATACACATTTGCCGCGCATAACCTTTATGTCTATAGGATGGAATCACATAAAACTCTCTAATAAAGCCCCACCCTTCTCTTTTACACATAGGATTGTCAGGCGTATCTATTTGGAAAAGGCAAAAACCGATGAATTCAGAACCTTTTCCGCATAAGTATAGCCACTCTTTATATTTTGATGTTTCTTCAGCTATAATTTCCAATAATTTAGGTATAAAACGCTTGGGAACCTTGTCTTGAGGATTGCTCCATGTTATTTCATCAAAGTAATCAATCAGCATGTTAGACAATGCGTCACGGTGCCGCTTTTCTTCATGGTGAAAAGTTATAAAAGCTAATGTATTTATAAGGCATTATCTCCTTCGAAGGCAAGCGGGAATTAGGTAATGGCTGATTAAGCATTCCCGCCAACTTGTTAGTTGGGGGTAATAAAGCTCACACGGTTTCCGTCAGGGTCGCAAAAAACCATAGCCCGCGCTCCCCACGGGGTATTTGCAGGCGGTTCAAGTATCCGCGCATTCATATTAAGCAGGATGTTGTATTCATCATCGACGTTGTCTACAGAGAACCACAAAACCGCTCTCTCATTAATAACATCAGACACTTCACCGTTATCCCATATGGGAAACCCGCCCTTGCCACCGGGAAGATTTATAACAATATGATTCCCTTCTCCGGTAGCTTCAGCGCGTAATACCTTTGTATAAAAATCTACCATTGCCGGGATGTTTTTCGACAAAAGATAAAAACCTATTAATTGCATTTCTTCACCCCGATTAACATAAAATCTTCATCCTATCTCGGCTCGACCTCATATTTAACAACCTCGCAGTTCCCCAGGATAAACCCGTGCAGCCGCTCCAGCGGCAGCCCTTTGGCCCACACATGGATAATCCGGGCCGTGAATCCGTGGCAGACCAGCAGGACGTTCTTATCCGGGTAGCGTTCCAGCAGCTCGTCCAGCGCGGGCCGTACACGGTCATTTACTTGATAAACTGTCTCGCCGTTCGGCGGGTCGTCGTCCAGTCCCATTGCCTCAAAGCGGGGCCAGTCGTCCGGGTAGCGTTCCCTGCCCTCGTCCCAGGTCAAGCCCTCGAACACGCCAAAATTACGCTCGACAAATTCTTTACGTATATTTATCGGCAGATTATGGTATTTATTAATAGTATCGGCGGTTTGCCTTGCCCGTAAGAGGCTTGAGGACACGATAACGTCCAGCTTAACTTCCTTGAGCTTCTCAGCAAGCTCGCCTGCCTGGGCGAAGCCCCGCTCGTTCAATGGAATGTCGATACTGCCGGAGAAGCGTTTTTGCACGTTATATTCAGATTCGCCGTGTCTGGCTACATATAAAACCATTACAGCGTCACTCCAGTCTTAAATATCGCCATATCCCTTATTCCCGCTTCCTCTGTCTTGGTTTGCCTTGCCCCGCTTGCCAGCGCGATTACATAATCATAAAGCTCAACGGCGGCCTCGTCCATAGACTGCCCCCGAACCAGCTCTCCCGCGTTCACGTCAATCCAGACGGGCTTTTTTTCAAACAGCGCCGTATTGCTGGAAATCTTCACAGTGGGTACCGGCGAGCCGAACGGCGTTCCCCTGCCTGTTGTGAACAGCACGATCTGCGCGCCGCCGGCGGCAAGGGCCGTACTCGCGACGAGGTCGTTACCCGGAGAGTACAGTAGGTTAAGGCCTTTGGTTCTTATCCGCTCCCCATAAGCGAGCACGCCGTTAACCGGCGTGCCGCCGCTCTTCTGCGTGCATCCGAGGGATTTTTCTTCCAGCGTCGTTATCCCCCCGGCCTTGTTTCCGGGGGAAGGGTTCTCATATATTTCCTGGCCGTGGGCGATAAAATAGTCTTTAAAGCCGTTGATCATGCTCACCGTGGCGTTAAATTCGCCGGTGCTGGCGCAGCGGTTCATCAGCAGCGTCTCGGCCCCGAACATCTCGGGAACCTCGGTAAGAATCGCGCTGCCGCCCCTCGCGATAAGCATGTCGGAAAAGGCCCCCACAAGCGGGTTCGCCGTTATCCCCGACAACCCGTCCGACCCGCCGCATTTAAGGCCGATCACCAGCTCTGAAACGGGGATGCTCTCGCGCCTGTCCGCCGAAGCGGTTTCAATCAATTCTCCAATAAGCTCTAAAGCTGCGGCGACCTCGTCTTCTTCGTCCTGTGCGGTAAGGAATTTTATCCGGGCGGGGTCATAGCCGTTAAGGCGCTCTTTCATACCCGCAATGCCGTTATTCTCGCAGCCCAGGCCCAGGATCAGCGTCCCGCCGCAGTTGGGATGTTTCGCCAAAGCGCATAATATATTCTTCGTGTTTTCGTGGTCGTCCCCCAGCTGGGAACAGCCGTAGGGATGGGCGAACGCGAATACGTCTCCGACGGAGCCCCGTACCATTGTCTCGGCTCTTTTCGCGATTATTCCCGCAACGGAGTTCACGCAGCCCACGGTGGGGATAATCCAAATCTCGTTACGGACGCCCGCGCCATCCCGCCTGCGGAAGCCCATAAACGCGCCAGTCTCAGCCGGAGGGGTTTTGGGGATTTCCGGCTCGTAGCTGTAGGCGGTTTTATCCTTCAAGTTGGTCTTCACGTTGTGGACGTGAATCCACGCGCCTTTTGCTATAGACTGTGTGGCATGGCCTATCGGGAACCCGTATTTTATCACGTTTTCGCCGGGCTTAATATCCATAAGGGCCGCTTTATGGCCCCTGGGTATGTCCTCCGCCGCGATAACGCCGTCTAGTAAGGCCTCGCCCTTTTTTATATCCTCAAGGCATACCGCGCAGTTGTCGGAAGGGTTAATTTTAATCGCTCTCATGCTTCAACCATCATTTTAACGGCTTCTCTCATGCCCTTTTCTTTTATGTCATTCAGATAACCTTCTACCATTTCATTAAAACTGTCCAGCGTGCCGAGATCCATCCCCCAGAACGCGGCATTGCCCGCAACGGCCTTCACATACTCGCCGGAGCCCATGCCAAAGCAACCGGCGAAGAACTCCGTAACGGCCTTGTCGTCCCTCACGGTATAAGGCCCTTCAGCCCGCTGTAAGGCAAGGCTGCCGTCAGCCGTCAGCTTGCCGTCCCGGTAAAAAGCCAGCAAAGCGGCGAACGAGAATGTTAAAAGCCGGGGCAGCTTCCCGTTGCGATTATAACTGTCCAGCAGCGACGGCAGAATCCTGGCTTTCCATTTAGAGACGGAGTTAAGGGCTATGCTCATCAGCTCATGCCGTATATAGGGATTTGCGAAGCGTTCCATAACCGCGTCGGCGAAGGCCTTAACCTCGTCAGGCGGCAGCGGCACGGTCGGCGCTATTTCATCGTAGACGAGCTTGTCCATATATGCCCTTATCACCGGGTCGTTTACACATTCCGACACCGTGTCCAGCCCGGCGAGGTATGCGGCGGGGACGGTACCGGTGTGAGCCCCGTTAAGCACCCTTACCTTACGCTCTCTATAAGGGCGCATGTTGTCTGTGAAAATAACCGGATTCCCGGCTTTGTCCAGCGGGAACTCCGCTTGGACAAGCTCCGGTTTATCGCTCTCTATGACCCACAGGGCGAAAGGCTCGCCCGCCACTATCAGCTTGTCCTCATATCCCAGCCTTTCCCAATACTTAAAGGCGTCGGTGGCCGGATAGCCCGTGACAATCCTGTCAACCAGTGTTGAGCAAAACAGGCAGGCGCTGTCAAGCCAGGCTATAAACCCTTCGGGCAGCTCCCATAATGAAGCCAGCTTAAACACGCACTCCTTGAGCTTTTTACCGTTATCGTCTATAAGCTCGACGGGCAGCATGATTAGGCCCTTATCCATGTCTCCGTTAAACGCGATGTAACGCTCATATAACAGCTTCGTCAGCTTCCCCGGAAAGGATTTGGGCGGGGCCATACTAAGTCTGTCGCTGTCGTCATAGGTTATACCGGCTTCGGTTGTGTTGGAAATCACGAAACGAAGGACCGACTCGCGCGCGTAAGCCGCGTATTTATCGTATTCGGCATAGCAGTCGGCGCAAGAGACGACGCTTTTTACGGTTTGCAGATTCTCCGAGGCTTTCCCGTCCACTATTCCCTTGAGAACCACGTTATATGCGCAGTCCTGGGCCTTTAACGCGTCCAGGCTCCCGTACTCGATGGGCTTGCAGATCGCGACGCCGATGTCCGTTACGCCGGCGCGGTTCGCCGCGTCAATCATCCAGTCCGCGAACCCGCGCAGGAAGTTGCCTTCACCGTATTGCAAAACCTTGAGCTGAGGCATATATTATTTCCCCCTTGCTTGTAATCAAACCTTTATCGATATCCATTTGCCCTGCGAAAACCGCCTGTACAACAGGAAGAGCCGGATACACTGATCCACGATGACGGCGTACCAGGCCCCGGGCAGGCCCCAGCCTAAGACATAAATAAACAGCAGGCTCACGCTGGGACGGAGCAGCGCAGCGGTGAACAGCATCGTTATCGCAACAAACCTTGTGTCCCCCGCTCCGCGCAGGCTTCCCGCCATGACTATTTGAGTGGTTTGGATAGGCTGTATTAGGCCCAGGATAAAGATGACCTCGGCGGCGGCGGCGATCGTCGCCAATTCCTTCGTGAACAGGGTCGGAAATACAGCCCTGCCCGTAATGGAAACAATACACAGCACAATGGATATCACCAGCGCGAAGCGCTGCCCGATCTTACCATACATTATTGACAGATCGGGGCGCTTTTTACCCAGGTTCTGCCCAACGAGAGAGGTGGAGGCCGCCGCGATGCCGTCGGCGAACGTAAAGCTCAAATTCATCAGCTGCATTGCTATCAAATGGGCGGCGTAGCTCGCGGTGCCAAGCCTGGCCACGATAGCGGCGTAGGAGAAGAACCCGACGCGCATAACGATCTGTTCCAAAACCGAGTTGCCGCCGATTTTCGTAATGCTCTTTAACATCGGCTTGTTGAGTTTCCAGTCGTCCTTTTTGGAAATGCGCAGATACGAATCTTTAATCACAACCGAACGTATCGCAAGGGCCATCCCCACCGCGTAGCCCATAACCGTAGCGATAGCGGCCCCGGCGACGCCCAGGCGCGGGAAGCCGAAATTCCCGCCTATCAACAGGAAGTTAAACACCACATTGACCAGGTTAGCGGTTAGGTTGACGGTCATTGTAATGCGCGTATTGCCTATTCCGCGCTGGGCCCCGCATATTGTCATTGAAACGGCGTTAAACAGCAGGCCGCAGCTCAGTATTCGAAAATACTCGGTGGCGGGGGCTATCGTATCCGCTTCCGCCCCGGCGACGCCCATTAACCACTTTGAGAGTAATAACGACGCGACTGTCAGGATGAGCACCAGCGCCAGCTCAACAACCAGCGCCTGCCGCAGGCAGAGCCTTGCGGAATCTTGGTCGCCCTCGCCTTTCCTGCGCGACACTATGGCCGTTACGCCCACATTAAGAGCGAAAATCAATGAAAGGAAGATCATACGCGGCTGGGCCGTCAGCCCCACCGCCGCCACGGCGTAATCCCCCAGCACGCCTACCATCGCGGTATCCGCCATACCGATAACAGCGACGGAAACCATTTCCGCCACCGCCGGCAGCGCCATCCATAAGACAGTGCGGTAAGCCTCGCGGTTGGGGGTTATCTCACCCCGCTTGAGCTTGTCATTAACCATGAACTGGGTGGAAAAGATACGTGAAAACAGCTTATGCGCAACATTCAAAACCCGGACACCTCGATATGTAAATTTATCGTAAGATGATTATATCACCGCAAACGATTTATTTCAATTCGTTAACTATGATTTTATAATGCTCTGGATCGTTGGTGAAATGATTGTAAAGCTCCGAGAACCTGAGGAGTTCAGCTTCCGGCTTATAATCCTTCCTGTTTAGCTCGATGAATTTTTGGATAAAACCATCGGCTTTAATGAAGATAAGCGTGAACCCGCTGGAAAATTTTACATCACGGTACGTGATGACCCTTGTGTATAGGTAGATATCAGCCGTGCCTCTAGCGTCGCTTAACGCGATATCCGTAATTTTATGTTCGGCGCCAGTGAACACGTCCCTAAGCCAAATAAAGCCCTCTTCCTTGTCTGTTTGCGTAATTTCATACAGACTCAGGCGTGATTCCAGCATACTGTGCAGAAACTCTATTTTCTCGGGTTTTCGGTACCGATGAAGCCTGATAAAATCCTCCGTGACACAGTTCATATTAAGCGCGTGCCTGTATATTATCCGGTCTTGAAAACCTTTAAGTCCCTCGATTGTTTCAAAATCAAAATGGT
>JAISVU010000139.1 GCA_031271375.1 Clostridiales bacterium
CGTTCTTTGTATAAACATATACGCCGTTGCCGGTTTTGGTTGTGTCGTTATTGAACCCCAGTTCTACCAGCAGGGCGATATAGGCCTGCACATTGATCTCAGTATTCGCGACATATGAGTAAGTCGTCCCCGCGCCGGTGTCCGCCGGGGCCGTCTTATCCGCCGACCCCGAAGGCACGGGCACGGAGGGGTGCTTCGTGAAGTAAACGATGGAATCCTCAACGGTGATTAACGTGTTGCCGTTGTTTGCCTGCGTCGGGCTTTCCACGATAACCGTAGTTTCGCCCTTAACGTAGACCCAGCGGCCGGTCTTTGACCGGTACTCGTCCGGCTTAAAGTCCTGAGCTTTCAGCAGCTCCGTATAAGCGTTTATAGCCGTATCGTTAATCTGGGCAAACCAGTAAACATCGCCGTTCCTGGCCGTGCCTTCCTTCGCTTGCCAGTGGGCGTAGCCCTGTATGCTGGGAACGATTCCGCCGGGGAGCATTTCCAGCAGCTTAGAAACAGTGACGACTGTGTATCCGTCGGCCTTATGGTTAATGGCGTCGACAGTGACTTTCTGCTTGTCCTTCGTAAAAACGGTAAAGCCGTCCTTCGATTCCTGCCGGTCTTCTTCCCATCCGATATCCAGCATCTCGGCGGCATATTCCTCAATGACCTCGGACGGTACCGTCCTGTACCAGAACAGGCTCTCGTCGGTAAGGCTGTTGGTCAGCTCTATCCCCGCCCTGGGGTTTGAAAAGCTGCCGAGATCCGGTATGGCGGGATAATCGGCGTAGTATGCGATCTCGGCGGAGGTCGTAGGCGAGGTGACGACGACGGTGCGCGAACCGTCGTTCCATCCCACCGTATAGCCGACGCTCCTTAAAACCGCCGCAAGGGGCACCAGTACGCGCCCGCCTACATTCTGAGCCGGGACAGGCGGATCGTTAAGATCGAATGTGGCCCCGTTCATAAGGAAGGTCGGCTGATCCTGGACGATGTAGATCGTGTGGAGATCATCCTTCAGCGTAACGGTGCGCGTTTCTTCCTTCCATTCCACATCAAAGCCCAGCTCTTCAAAGACGCCCCTTACGGGGACCATTGTCCTCCCGTCGATTATCAGGGGCTGCTGGCCTACAAACTGCACCAGCACGTTGTCAACAGTGACGTAGATTGGCGCCGACATGGAGCCCCAAACAGGCACGGCCGCGCTTCCGATAGATAACAGGGCGGCAAGAACCAACGCAATGCCACGCTTCATTTGTATTTCCTCCCGATAACGCAAATTTTTTCTATAGAATACCATAAACTGTACAGCTTGGCAATAGACTTCTGCTAAAAAGGCCAAAATCCCGCAAATTCCCCCAGAATAAGGCCGATCAGCAAAAACGCCCCGTATGCGGCCGCAGCGGCTATAATCAGCAGCAGCACAATAAACAGGATCAGGCTTGCGATATGGCCGCTCAGTCTGTCCCTCCTGTTCAAAATCCTGTCGTTGCGCTCGATGATCATGTCCAGCTCGTCAAAGGTGCGCAACGGGTTGTCCTGCGACAGGGCAAGGTCAAGCGCCTCGCCGTATTTATTGTCCGTGCCAAGCAAGCCGGGATCATAGTCGGCGTCATATTCCTTGCCCGTGACCATAAAGTACAGGAGCTTCGATACATCCGCAAGCATCGCGGCTTCGTCGAAAATATGGGTGTAGTTGAACATAAACGTAAACAGCCCGTTATCGTCCACATAAACGGAATCCGGCGACATCTGCAGCCCGATTTTTTCATCCGCGGCGCTCTTTATGCCGTCATAGACAGCGTCGATAATGTTGTCGGTAAGTTTATAAAGCGCCTCGGGATTATCTTTAAGGCGGTTGACGAGCATGTCGCCCTGGAACTTGCGCGTTACGGCGAAAACCGTCCCCAGTTCGTTCAGCGTCTCTTTAATGCCAAGCAGGCGGTTGGCTTTAAGGTGCATCAGCTTATCGCAGTCGTTGGCGAATTTACTGAGCGAGGCCTCAAAATCGTCGGTATGCTGCGCCGGCATAATCAAAAAATTGTTCTCGTCCCTGTTGGCGCTGCCATGAGGAAAAAACTCGGTAAGGATAAACTCCTCGCCCAGCGTCGGCGCTTTGGCGAGATAGACATAATGCTCGCCGGTGCCCCATAAAAGCTGGTTAATGATGTATTTCCCCGCGAGAACCACATTCGGATTAAGCTGCATAACATGACATCCTTTACAAAAACTATTATGCCAATGTATAAATATATATAAAATGGAAATAATTAATCTGTAGCCAAGCGGTGTATTTTCCCCCCCGGTACGATAGCCGCTTGGGCAGCATGGAGCCTGGACTTAGCCCCCTTTAAGTTCAGGTTTTACTTATGTCAATAAATAGCTGCGTCCAGCATTTCCCCTATATTGGCGGCCCCCAGGATTTTTATCCGGTTCGCGGGCGCGCCCTGCGCGGACAGCGTCTTCAGGTTCGCCTGGGGAACGATACACTCCGAAAAGCCCAGCCTTGCCGCCTCAAGCACGCGCTTCTCGGCGTGGACTACTGCCCTTGCCTCGCCGGTAAGCCCCGCCTCGCCGAAGATAATCATCCCTTCGCGGACAGGCATGTTGCGGTATCCTGACGCGAGGGCCGCGACGGCGGCCATGTCCAGCGCGGGCTCGTTTATGCGAAGGCCCCCCGCCACGTTGACATAGCAGTCGTAATTGCCAAAATTAAGCCCCGCCCTTTTCTCCAGCAGCGCGATCAGCATTACGACGCGGTTATAATCCGCCCCGGCTGCCACGCGCCTGGGCATACCGAAGCTGGTTCTGCTAACCAGGGCCTGTACCTCCGCGAGAATCGGCCTTGTCCCCTCCATTGCGCAGGTGACGACGGAACCGGCGGCGTTCACCGGCCTGCCGCTTAACATGTACATCGAAGGGTTCGTTATCTCCGCGAGGCCGTCCCCGGCCATCTCGAACACGCCGATCTCGTTTACGCTGCCGAAGCGGTTCTTCACGGCGCGGACGATACGGTAGTTAAGCTCCTTGTCGCCCTCAAAGTACAGCACGGTGTCTACCATATGCTCCAGAAGCCGTGGCCCGGCGATGGCCCCCTCTTTGGTGACATGGCCGATTATAACGACGCTGACATCGCGCGCTTTGGCCAGCTTCATCAAATACAGCGCGCATTCCCTTATCTGCGTCGGGCTTCCCGGCGCGCTGGGGAGCCGCTCGTCGGCCATAGTCTGTATGGAATCGATTACGACAAGCCCCGGATTATAAGACTGCACCGCGCCTTCCACGGCATCGGGCCGCGTTTCGGCCATTATATAAAGCCCGGGCCGGGCGACGCCCAGACGCCTTGCCCGCAGCTTTATCTGCGCCAGGGATTCCTCCCCCGACACATAAAGGATGGGGCTGCCGGTTTTAATCGTCTTGCACAGCTGAAGCAGGAGCGTGGACTTCCCTACCCCTGGTTCGCCGCCCACCAGCGTAAGAGACCCCGGAACCAGCCCGCCCGACAGCACCCTGTCCAGCTCGCTTATCCCGGTGGAGTCCCGTTTATCGGCTTGAATCCCGATGTCCTCCAGCGGATACGCTTTAACCTTCGCCTGAGCGGTTACGGGCGTCTTGGACGCCGCCGCTGCGGATGAACCCGGGGATACCTCCACGACGTCCTCGACAAACGTGCCGAACTCGCCGCAGTTGGGGCAGCGCCCCATCCACCGCCCGGTTTCATATCCGCAGCGGTCGCAGATGTATACGGTCTTTAACTTTTGCGGCATTACAGCTTCTTTATCTCTATCTTCACCGGCTTCTCATCCAGCTCGGCGCTGAACGAAATCTTGCCGGACATCCCGGCTTTCATCGAACCGATGACCGGCCCGCCCACATAGACCTTATACTCCGCGTCTGGAATCAGCTCCATCGTGAAGTTCGTGACCCCGGCGCCGCTGGCCTCGCAGACGGCCTCCGTTTCGGTTACGCGGAAGTTGAAGAACGACGCGCCGGGCACGCATTCGATCAGCATCTTGCCGTCCTGCTCAAGCCTTGTGACTTCGTTGTGCGTCTTTACGCTGTAGAGACGCCCATCCACGTCAAAGTCCTTGACCTTGACTTTCTCCTTCGCTGTATGATTCCCGAAATTCAAAGTCTTATCCGGGTTTAAACTGATTCCCTCCGCTACGATAGGCATGTGCTAGCCCTCCCCCAAAAAGGAAAATAAGGTACGTTTTCATTATAGCATGGCGCGGACAAGTTTGCTACAAAAACTAATATGGCTATCAAAACGGCTCATAATCCCTAAACCAATTTTTATTTTCTCTCTGTGCCTCTGTGCCTCCGTGTGAGAAAAAAACATCCGGCTTGCAGGAGAGTCCCGTGTACCGCTGTCTTTAGCCTCTTCCATGTTATTTTTATTATTTCACACAGAGGCACAGAGACACGGAGGAAAAGAGGTTAGAAGAAGAACTTATCGCCCGCCCAACAGCCCTTTGAGCTTCAACGACGCCGCGTATGCCTCTTTCTTGGGTGTCCCCCGGGCCGCCAGCTCCGCGACGGCTTCTTTTAACGATACGCCTGTCTTAACCATGATATCCGCCAGCGCGGCCTCGTTTGAAATTATTTCCGGGGCGGCGGGGGCGGGAACATAGTTCTTCTTCACTACTATCGTATACTCCCCTTTATGTACGCTGGGGTTAGCGCGCAGCGCGGATATGACGTCGTTTACTGCGCCCCGGTATATCGTTTCATAAAATTTGGTCAAGTCGTTGCAGCAGCATACCTCGGCCTCGGGGAATATCTTGGCTGCGGCCTCAAGGAAATCCAGCGCGCGATGAGGCGATTCGTAAAACACGCCAATATCCGGGCCGTTTTTCGTCTCTTCCAGCGCCGCGTTCAATGAATTCCCCCTGGGGAGGAAGCCGTAAAACCCGTATGAACCGCCTGCGAAGCCGCATACCGACACCGCCAGCGCCGCCGCCGAAGGGCCGGGTATCCCCGTTATCCTTATCCCCGCCTGGGCCGCCTGGGACACCAGCACCGCGCCGGGGTCGGATACGGACGGGGTGCCCGCGTCGGTTATTAACGCGCAGCTTTGGCCTTCCTTCATGCGCTCGATAATGCCCGGGGCCTTTTCGCGCTCGTTAAACTTGTGATAGGCCTCAAGCCTTGTATTTATCCCGAAATGCCGCAGGAGGTTCACGGATGTCCGCGTGTCCTCGCAGGCTATGAAATCTGCCGTCCGGAGCGCCCATAAGGCCCGCTCCGATATGTCCCCCAGGTTGCCTATAGGCGTGGCGACGACATACAGCTCACCTTCTGGATTCATATATCATCTTTTTCTTGAGATTAAACAGTTCGTCCGAGAGATCAACCGGCATCACATGCGGGTTCACAAGCCTTCTGTGCTCGTCCCAAAGCAGGTCCTTCTGCGACTGGCAGAAAGCGCGTATGTCCATCACGCCGGGTGAATCATAGACCCGCTCGCCGTTCACAACGACAGGCACAAGCAGCTCCCTCGCCTCAAAGCTCCCGGCTTCCAGCGTCATCCTGCGCCAGGGGTTTACCGGGTCGAATAGCGTGAGGCCGCTCTTCTCGTCCACGCTCTCATGCTCCAGCGTGATAAGGTCGGCCTTGAGCTTTGCCTGTTCCCGGTCGATAAGCCGGTATATCTTTTTAACGCCGGGGGTCGTCACCTTCTCGGGGTTGTCGGAGAGCTTTATGCGCGGCCGCCATACGCCGTCCTCCAGCTCCGCCGCCATTTTATATACGCCGCCGAGGGCCGGGCAGCCCTTTGAGGTTATCAGGTTTGTCCCTACGCCCCACACCGTTATCGCCGCGTCCTGGTGTTTGAGTGACATTATCAGCTCTTCGTCCAAATCGTTGGAGGCGCAGATTTTAACCTGTTCAAGCCCCGCCTCGTCCAGCATCCTCCGGGCGTTCTTAGACATAAAGGCCAGGTCGCCCGAATCCAGCCGTATCCCCATGCTCTTGGGGCTCCGGCCCCCCGCGATCATCTCGTTATAAACCGTTATCGCGTTGGGGACGCCGGATTTAAGCGTGTCGTAGGTGTCAACCAATAACAGCGGATTGTCCGGGAAGGCCATGACATAAGCGCGGAAGGCCGTCAGCTCGTCGGGAAAGCTCATAATCCAGCTGTGGGCGTGGGTGCCCATCACCGGAACGCCGAAGAGCTTGCCGCACAGCGTGTTGCTTGTGCCGACGCAGCCGCCTATGACGGCGGCCCTGGCCCCCAGCACCGAAGCGTCCGGCCCCTGGGCGCGGCGCAGGCCGAACTCCATCACCGGGTCTCCGGCGGCTGCCTGCACGATACGGGCAGCCTTCGTCGCTATCAATGTCTGGTGGTTGACGATGTTAAGGAGGGCGCTCTCTATGAGCTGCGCCTCCATTATACGCCCCGATACGCGGACGATGGGCTCCAGCGGGAACACCATATTCCCCTCGGGGACGGCCCAAATGTCCCCCGTGAACCGGAAGCCCTTCAGATAATCCAAAAACTCCGGCTCGAAGAGGTTAAGGCCCCGCAGATAATCGATGTCATCCGCCGTAAAGCGCAGGTTTTCGATGTACTCAAGAACCTGGGCCAGCCCCGCGCAAACGGAATACCCGTTGCCGCATGGGTTGTCGCGGAAGTAAAGGTCGAAGACGGCCTTCTTTTCTTTAAGCCCCGCCTTGTGATACCCCTGCATCATCGTCAGCTCGTATAAGTCTGTCAGAAGAGCGGTGTTATTTAAGAGATTCATTGTTTATTCATGCTCCCTCAGTATCTGCGCGTAATCGATCAGGCAGCGCCGCATAATGTCCTCGGGCTTAACCCTTTCCCCGTTGCTTTTCG
>JAISVU010000211.1 GCA_031271375.1 Clostridiales bacterium
GTCGGAGGAAAGCGCCGCCGCCCTATCCGAAGAGTTAAAGGGATACGCGGTGGAAGGCAACGAGCAGATGAAACATATGCTCAAATCAATGGAAGAAATCAGCGAGGCCTCGGGCAGCATCTCGAAGATAATCGAAATAATCAAGGATATCTCGTTCCAAACCAACCTGCTTGCCCTTAACGCCTCAATAGAGGCGGCCCACGCGGGCGTACACGGGGCCGGTTTCTCCGTCGTCGCCGAGGAGGTGCGGAGCCTGGCCGTCAAGAGCCAGGAAGCCGCCAACGATACGACTGAGCTTATCGAAACCAGCATTAAACGCGTGGCGGAAGGCATGGATACCGCAAAAAAGACCGACCAGTCCTTGGAGAAGATCGTCAGCGGCGTAGCGGGCGTATCCGGCATTATAACGGATATATCGGAGGCTTCAAACGAGCAGGCCTTAGCTATATCGCATATTAACGACGGCGTACGCCAGATCTCCCAAGTCGTTCAAGACAACTCGGCGACGTCGGAGGAAAGCGCCGCCGCGGCGCAGGAACTGTCCAGCCAGTCCGAGGTTATGCGCAGCCTTGTCAGCGTCTTCAAAATAAGATGAGTTAAATAATATACTGCTTGAGCAGTAAAAGACTCAGTGCGCTTGCGCACAGGAGGCTTTTACTAGCTCAAGCCCCCCATACGACTTCCGCCTAAACAAGGCATTTATGCCTTGCGAAGCCGTAGGCTTCGAGTTTCACGTAGTGAAACTTTTAGGCGAGAAGGAGTATAGCGCCTTTTTTGTGTAATGGCATTAATCAATTTTAAGGATTATGCCGATTATGAAGACTATTTGCATGAGCGCTATATTTATGACGCCTTGGAAAAATCCAAAGCCGAGCTGGAAGAGATACTCGCCTTGCCAGACCCGTTTGCTAAGCTGCACAACGCCGATGAAGTACATGATGAAATGCGTCGAATGCTTGAGGAGCGCGGTTTATGACGTTCCGTGTTATTTATCGTGACGAAGCTAAGCAAGATTTGAGGGAAATCTTGCTGTATCTTGGGCAATCTATGCCAGCACTGCGGACTTTTAATGAAAAGCTAATAAATCGGCGCTACATCCCGAAATACTCCTTCGCGTTTCCGTAGGCAATCCCCTTCGCAATCTCAGCCAGTTTGTCAAAATCATTGGGAAACTCCCCGTTTTCCACCCACTCCGCCAGGAGGTTTGCCATAATGCGGCGGAAGTATTCGTGGCGCGTATAGCTTAAAAAGCTGCGGGAATCCGTGAGCATTCCGACGAAGCGGGCCAGGAGGCCGCTGTTTGCCAGCGCCGTCATCTGCTTAATCATGCCGGTTTTAGTGTCGTTGAACCACCAGGCGGCGCCGTACTGTATCTTTCCCCGCACGCCTCCCTGGAAATTACCCGCAAGGCTTGCGATAATATCGTCCGCCGCCGGGTTGAGGCTATAAAGTATTGTCTTAGGCAGCTCGCCCGTCACGGCAAGACTGTCCAGCAGGGCGTTCACATGCCCGGTCACGGGTTCGTCCATTATAGAATCGTAACCGCTGTTGATACCGAGTGTTTTTAACATCAGCGTGTTGTTGTTCCTAGCGGCGTTCATATGTATCTGCATAACCCAGCCCAGTTTGTTGTATCTCCTGCCAAGATCCACAAACAGCGCGGTTTTGAACCGCTTTATGTCGCCGGATTTCGGCGTCTGGCCGCTCAACGCCTTTATCACTATATAATTAATCTCGCTCTCCTCGTACCGCTTGAACACCGGAGGGTCCAGCGCGTTGTCCGAAATGCGGCAGCCCATCGAATGGAAGAAATCTATGCGCTGATACAGGGCGTCCCTCAGGCTTTCATAGTCCGTTACCGCTATCCCGGACGCGTCGGAGAGTTTCTTTATGTAATCGGGGAAACCGGGGTCGTTCAGCGCGAAGGCGTTCGACGGCCTGAACGCAGGAAGCACCTTTGCGGACATGCCGCTTTCCGCGATTTGTTTATGATAAGCCAGATCATCGGCGGGGTCGTCCGTCGTGACCACGCACTCCACATTAAACTTTTTTAAAATGCCGCCGACAGAGAAATCATCCGTGTTTATCACCGCGTTACAGCGCTCCCACACCTCCCGCGCCGTCTTTTTATTAAGCAGCGTATCGCAGCCGAAATATCGTCTAAGCTCCAAATGCGTCCAATGATACAGCGGGCTTCCGATAAGGTCTTCAACGGTTTCCGCCCATTTTTCGAACTTTTCGTAGTCCGGCCTTGCTCCGGTGATATATTCCTCGGGAACGCCGTTAGCCCGCATCAGCCGCCATTTATAATGATCACCGCCAAGCCACATTTCCGTTATATTTTTAAACCGTTTATCCTCCGCAATCTCTTTGGGTTCCAGGTGACAGTGGTAATCGATGATCGGCAGGTCTTTAACCTCTTCAAATAAACGCTCCGCCAAGCCGCTTGCCAGTAAAAAATCATTTCCCATAAATTCTTTCATCGTCCCGGCTCCTCTTGTATGGTATAGTCAATAAAAACATACAATTATATTCTATACTGTGGGAGGATAAAAATCAAGTGGATAAACTAATTTTTTCCATAATCAATTCGCTTCCTATACAAATAAGCGTATAACCTCTTCCCATATCCTGGCGAAGACCTCCTGTTCATTGGCGTCGCCGTCGATAATCCTTACATTTCGAGGCAGCATAACAAAGGCTTTATTGAAGTTATCCCTAGCCGCAGTAAGCGCGCCGACGTTCTCATACAGATCCGCGCCGCTGCGCTCATTCTCCTTGCGGTCGGCGCAGACCCGCGGAGGGACGTCGATAAAGAGCGTAAGATCGGGCGTTATCAGCTCCGCCGTGTGACTGTTATACTCAAGCACGGTCTCCATCGGCATGAAGGCGCCCTGGAACGCCAGGCTGGAATGAATAAACCTGTCGCAAACCACGCTGGTTCCGTTTTCCAGCTCGGGGATGATATCGTTCACCACATGCTCCAGCCTGTCCGCGGCGAATAAATGCGCCAGGCTCTCCGGCCTGAACTCTATTTTCTTGCGTATCGCGCCCCGGGCTATCAAACCTATAATGCCGTCGCTGGGTTCCCTCTCGCCCTTGCAGCGAATGCCTTCCTTCCGCAGCCTCTTTACCAGGCTGAACGACTGCGTTGTCTTCCCGCTGCCGTCGATGCCCTCGAATACAATAAATTTACCTTTTTTACGCATAATTACACCCCATTTAGTAATCCGTTACAATAATACAACCTCGGCGCGCCGAAATCAAGGCATTAATAAAATTTAATCGCCGATGGCGCGTTTAGGGAAGATTAAGGTTTTATTATTCATTATGGGTTTCAAATATGTTTATTTTTCGTAAATAGTAATATTGTCTTGACATTGCATTGTCAGTTTCTTATAATATTAACATAAATACCCAAGAGGGCTTTGGTATTTTGCATACCGCTAAAAATGCCGACCGCCCCTACATCAAGAAGGAGGTAATTCAATGAGCAAAAAGTTTTTCTGCATGGTACTGGCTATCGTAATGTCGCTGTCGCTGTTAGCCGGCTGCGCGACGCCGACAGGGCCCGCCGCTCCGCCCGCTGCTGAGGAGCAGACGCCCGCCGAAACCGAACCGGCCGCCGAGCCTGAACCAGTCGAGGCCGAACCGGGCGAAGCCGACGTGTACGTCTCTGAAGAGGTTATCAGAGACCTGCCCCGTAACCAGACATTCTATCTCGGCGGCCTTCAATGGAGCCGCGTTAACGGCTGGAACGGCTTCAAGAACACGGAAATGAACAACGCCCTCGCGTCCGTCGCCGCCAGCGGCGGTTCCCGCGTGACGATGTACGAGTCGCTTTATATGTACAACATGCTGGACGGCTCGATGGTTCCGCTGCTCGCCGACGGCGACTACGAGTGGAACGAAGACCAGACCGAGATGACGGTACATATCAAGGAAGCCGCCAAATGGAGCGACGGCACCCCCGTCACGGCCCACGACGTGGCCTATACCTGGGAAATGTCCCTCAAGCATGAGAACGACTGGGGCATAGGTTACAGCCCCTATATCGCTTCTATCGAAGCCGTAGACGACCATACGGTCCTTATAAAGAACGTCCTTGTGGACGGCAAGTCCGCCAACCCCCTCCAGACGATATCCTATCTCGGCGCGACCTACGTGCTGCAGAAGGCTTGGCTGGAAAAGGTTGACGCGCGCAGCGCCGACTCAACCGCGTTCAAGAACGACCCGGCCGACGACGCCGTGTACTCCGGCCCCTACGGCCCGTACTTCCAGGACGACACGAAGGTCGTTATGATCCGTAACGACAACTACTGGGGACAGGACGAGAGCATGTGGGGCAAGCTCCCCGCGCCTAAGTACCTTGCCCACGGCATCTACGCAGATAACGACGCCATTGCCGTGGCTTTCCAGGCCGGCGAGATCGACGCGAACCAGCAGTTTTTGGCCAATGTCCAGAACCTGTGGCTTGAGCAGGGGCTCCCGATTTCAACCTATCTGCCCGAGGCTCCTTACCACATCTGCGTAAATATGCCCACGGCCTATTTCAACCTGGATATCCCCGGCCTCGACGATCCGGTCGTGCGTAAGGCCATCGCCATCGCCACGGATTACGACATGATCAACGCCAACGCCGTTACCGGGCAGAGCCCCACCTTCGCCGAAGTGCCCCGTTCGCTTATGAACCCCACCGCCGGCGAGCAGGCTATGTATAATCAGGAAGCCGTCGCGCATCTGCAGTGGGTCGGCAAAGACATCGACGGCGCGAACGCTATGCTCGACGAAGCGGGCTGGCTTCCGAACGCCGACGGTATCCGCGAGAAGGACGGCGTAGTCCTTTCCTTCAACGCCTGCGCGCCTCAGGGCTGGAGCGACTGGGAAGCCTCGATGGAAATCGTGGCCGCCGCCGGCGCCCAGATCGGCATCCAGATCGAGACCTTCTTCCCCGACTGGGGCGTCTATCAGCCTCTCGTACAGCAGGCCCATCAGGACGAGTACGACATCTTTATGATGTGGACGGATTCCGCCACGCCGGCAATGCCCTGGCAGCGCGCCCGTCAGCTTCTTAGCTCCGAGTTCAACGGCATCGAGGGCAACGGCTCCGGCAACTGGGGCCATTACTCGAACCCCCGCGCCGACGAGCTCCTCGCCCTTATCCCCACCGAGACCGATCAGGAACTGGTTAAGGAGTATTACACCGAGCTGGTTGAAATCTACCTGACCGACGTTCCTTCGTTCTCTCTTATGTACCGTCCCGACCAGTTCCACATCGTGAACGAATCCGTCTGGACGGGCTTCACCGAAGCGGGCGACGGCAACAACATCCCGCCGATGCACTCAACCGACGGCTACGGCATCGCCGACCTGTACAACATCTACCTGGTTGAGGAATAAAATTTTATAGTATGGCAAGGGGAATCCTTCTCAGTAAGGGTTCCCCCTTATTAGAGCCGAGAAAAAGATTGGAGAAGCATAATGAAGTGTGTAGTTAAGCTGGTTTGGGATAGCGAAGCCAGTGTATGGATTACCGAAAGCTCCGATGTACCCGGATTGCTGCTGGAATCCCCTTCTTTTGATACGCTCGTCGAACGTGTGCGTATGGCCGCGCCTGAAATGCTGGAGCTTAACCGAGGATATGTGGGGCCGGTGAGTTTAATATTCGAGGCGGAGCGGATAGAGCCGGCATTGGCTGCGCAGTAATGCTTGAGGTAAGATCAAGTCCCGTCATATGGCTAACGCGATATTGAAGGAGTGCGGGATTAAAGAGCGATTTCGATAACGATAGGATAATAATAGGAGCTATTATGAAAGCGATACAAGGCATATATGAATGAAAAATATGGCTCTGTTAATTGACACAAAGCGTTGGAATAATTAAACAAATGGAACAACCAAGCCATTACGACACGCATCTAAAGGGGTGAGCGCGTGAAGGGATACCGCAAATACTTCACAAAAAAGATCATTTGGTTCCTGATAACCTTTGTTTCGGCGATATTATTGAACTTCATACTGCCGAGGATGATGCCTCAGGACCCGGTGGCGATAATAACCACAAGATCCGTGATGGGGACGGCAAACCCCGCCGCAGTGGCGCAGATGTACGCGTATTACCAGGAGCAGTTCGGGCTGGATAAATCGCTGCCCGAACAATTCGTAATCTTCGTCGGGAACTTCTTCAGGGGGGAACTGGGGACGTCGTTCTCGCAGTATCCCCGGAAGGTATCGGATATCATCGTCAACGCCCTGCCGTGGACGCTGTGCCTGCAGCTGCCCGCGATAATAGTGGGGTGGCTTATCGGCAACGTTCTCGGCGCTCTGGCCGCTTACATACGCAAGGGTTTTGACAAGGTCATCATGCCTGTTTCCCTGTTAATAAGCGGCGTGCCGGCCTTCGGGCTTGCCAT
>JAISVU010000242.1 GCA_031271375.1 Clostridiales bacterium
ATATTATGCTATACTGTTGGCAGATATTATGTCGAAAAAATAATTGATATAGCGGCCTCCTTGTGGTATTGTGATGTCAACAACGGAGGGATGCCAAATGGTAAATACAAGCTACGAAGAAATTTTGGAAATGGTAGTTTCAGAACTCACCGAGCGCGGCATCAAAGAGCAGCAGGAAGAAAGTGCCGAAATCAAGGCCATGCTTAAAGGTCAAGCCGAATTAAGCGTCATGGCGCGGGAATGCCTCGCCAAGCTCGATGCCGGCATAAGGCACACGCTCGTCCGTTACTACGAGCAAGCAGAGGCCATTGCCGACGCGCAAATCCACCACTTGTATATCCAGGGCGCTAAAGACTGTGTCCGGCTGCTAAAATCACTAGGCGTTATTTAATCGCAGAACGAACCGATAGACAAAAAATTGGGGAACCACTAGCAACGCAAAAACGCTGCGTTGGTTCCCTTTGGTTTTTATACCTCTTTTTCGTTCAGCAAGGATTCTACTAAAGCCATTATCGCACGGATTTCCCTGCCGTCGCATCTGTAAATCATATGGACAAGCTGCTCCGCTTCGGAACTATCCATATCCATTTCTGGATAGAACAGCCTGTCGGCGGGAAGCTCCAGCGCGCGAATGAGCCGGAACAGGAGATCGAAGCTCGGCGTTTTGTTTTTGTTCTCAATGCCCATCAAGTGCCGGGAGCCGGTGTCAACTCTCTCCGACAACTCTTCGCGCGTGAGCTTTTTGTCAAGCCGCGCGGCCTTTATCAAACCGCCCAGCCCATGTACCGCGAATTCATTAGTTACCTTCATAGTATACCTCCAGTTCCAAGTATACTATGTAAACGTAACGGTTGAAACAACCCGCCAATTCCCCATAACAGGAATTGGCTATATACAAAAATCTGCTTGCTGCCGGACTCTCCTATAAAAAAAACGGGAGTTTGGCAGGCGTTTTCTTGCGTCTGTTTGTTCAAACACGTCCTCCAAGCTCCCGCTGGAGGGCATTTTTATGTGTATCAGCAGTATACGTTGCGAGCCGCTCCAACTGAGATGGCGGCTCTAAGGGCGGCATTGTGTTCGCCCGGACTGCCGGTAAACGGTTAAAAAAAGCCATTTATCGCCACAGGCAAGCAGTAATCATCAATGTATATCATCAATACACCTAAACAAGAACTGTAGATACACCTTAACGGGCTTTACCGTCCAACCGGGTGTGTTTTCTTTTTATTCGGTAGGATGCCGTTCCCCGCCGCCTTCATTTTCGTCAGCCCCGGATTTTACGAAAATGGAGGAAAGGCAATGGCAGAGATAAAGAATCCCGACGCCTATTTCAGCAGGATTGTGCGGAACAGTTACAAGGACGAGTACCGAGCAAACGATAATTACTACAATCATGTTTCCAGCGTCGGCGATGCAAACGATCTTCAGCAGGAATGCGCCAAACACAAAGGAGCATCGGAGCATGAAGCGAATTCCGTAGAATGGCTTCTCTCTGAAGCCAACGTAGATAACTGGCTGATGCTCATGGATGATGCACGGCTTCATAGTGCGTTACTACGGCTGAAGCCGGAAGAAATCCAATGCCTGTATCTGCTTTATGTACTGCGATACAGCAACATTGAAGCGGGCGCGTATTTTGGCATGACGCCCAACGCCGTAGCGAAATGGAAGCGGCGATTGATTGGCGCGGTAAAAAAACATTTTTGATTTAGTCACTTTTTTACCGTCTGATGCGTCATTAAATATGAGGGGATATTTCTCCTCGCCTGCTCTTTGAAAATTGAACATCCAACTCCTTAGACCCATGAACCCGTCTGGCCGGCGGTGAACCGGCAAGCGACGCGGCGGGGGCGCCAAGACTGCCTGCGGATTGTCAGAGAATTCGTCAAAGCGATAGCATCAAAGGCACGAGCGGCAACCTACCGGCCTAAAACAATCCGCGGCGGATTGTATTGCGATAATTACAGACGGTCTCGTGACGCCCGATTTATTCGGCTCCTTGATTGGGGGGTGAAACTCCTGCGGTGGCGCTTGCCGGCGCCAAGTCTAAGCTGTTGCCCGAACGCCTGGGAAGTAGTGTCGAATAAGGCGTAATGAAAATGAAGGACTACACCTATAGGTTTATTTTTAGAAACCGTGTGCCGCGGAGCGCCAATAATCCGCGGCACATCTTTCTGCAAATAAATAGAGGGGGAAGGTTATGCAGACAATCGAAACCAAGCCCATTGAGATCAAGGTGGGAAATATCACATTTCAGGTATCGTCCAACTTTAAGGAGCAGAGCGGCGAAACCATAGACCAGACGCTGGCCCGCCTGATTTGCCAATCCTCAGAAAACGTGATTGCAACGCCAATTTGATAGACTTCGCCGCCAAGATGTGGTATACTGCTGATTGCGGATTACTGCTATTGGCTGTCAAGGAAGGAGGACGCATGAAACAGCCAAACACAGCAGAGGAAAGAGCAATCGCGGCGTTATATTGCAGACTCAGCCGCGACGATGACGTCGAAGGAGAATCGAACAGCATCCAAAACCAG
>JAISVU010000244.1 GCA_031271375.1 Clostridiales bacterium
GACAGCTGGATGATGTTGGCTATGGCCCCCTTTGGATCCAGCTTAGGCGGGGTGAAGGTCAGGGTGATGGATTTAAGCCCTGTTATCAGCCTGTCTAACGGCAGGCCCCATAATATCGAGCCGATGGAACCGCCGAAGGTTATCAGTATGGACGGGCCGTCGACATACGCCATCAAGGCCGGCATATCGAAACCAACCGTTATCATCAGGGACAGGATCATAAACCCTATCGAGAATGTTGCTCCAAGAACCGAACCTAGGTCCAAAACCCACGCCGCCTTTCGTTAATTAATGAGCCAGCTGTTTAACCGATATTTACCTTGCCCCCCGAAAAGGGGAATATCTCTTTCTTGTAAGCGATCGTCTTGTCTATGATCTCGTCCACGGAATCGCGGACTATTATTTTCCGGCCTGTGTTCATCGTTATCATCGTGTCGGGGTTGGATTCCACCATCTCTATTAACTCGCAGTTTATAACGATTTGCTTATCATTCAGTTTTGTTATGGTTATCATTAAAACCCTTCTTTCCGCGTAAAAACGTTTATAACCGTCATTATGTGATAGTATAGCATAAAAGTGAACTTTTGTCCACACATAAACAGCGGATTCTTTCTAGGACCGAGAGCCCAGAACCGAGAACCGAGATAGTTACTTTATGAAAAATCGGTAATCATCAAACCCTAACCTGTGCTTAGGGTTCCTGGCCTTCCATAACTAACTATCTGGGTTCTCGGCTCTTCTTTATCTCGGCTCTAGTTTACCTTTTAAGATTTACCAGCTCCTGCAGCATGTCGTCCGAGGTTGTTATAACGCGGGAGTTGGCCTGGAAGCCGCGCTGCGTCGTTATCATCTCGGTGAACTCCTGGGAAAGGTCAACGTTCGACATCTCTAAGCTGCCGGAGAGGAGCGACGACCCGTTTGACCCCGGCGGAACGCCGATGCCGTCGAAAAGGCCGGAGTTGCTGGTGGCTAAGAACAGGCTGTTGCCCATCTTTTCAAGGCCGGCGGGGTTTTTGAACTGGGTTATGGCTATCTGTGCCAGTTCCTCCGTCAAGCCGTTGGAATATATGCCTGTGAGGACGCCGGTTTCGCTGACTGCGGTACGTATCAGCTCGCCGGGTTCTTTTCCGTCGACATACTTGCCTGTGACGTCGGAGGTTGCGTTTACCTGCCTCATATCCCCGAAATTGATGATTATTTGGTCGTTTGTCGCGGTAATGGCCTCGCCTGTCGTGGCGTCGGTGTTGGTTTTCATCATACCGAACTCGGCGTCGGGCAATAGCGGGTCGACGCTTCTGACATACATCACCATCTGGTAACTGTCCACCGTTCCCGTAGCAGGCGCTGTGGCAGGAATCTGAAGGGGAATGACATTACCATTTTCATCAAACCTAAATTGCGGAGTGATCGAAGTATCGGCTATAGGCCCGGCTGCGGGCCACGTCGGTTTAGTGGTTTCAGGCGGGGTTAAGTCTCGGGCGCCAAAGCTGATATCAAACAGGAACGTCTTCTTGGGGTCGCTGGCTAAATAGGCCTGGGTTTTGAAGGTGTTGGGTGCGGCCGGGTCTTCTACTTGCTTGGGGGTCATTGTCCAGTACCCATCCGCTGTTGCGGTTGCCGGAGTGTATTTATACGTCACGTCAACCACATAGCGGTTGCCTACTGTATCGTAGAAGGACATAGTCGAGGTATAACCGGCCGTGCCGTTTGTCGCGGCGTTCAGGTTGCCCGCCATGTCTATCATACTGGTCGCTTCCGGGGCCGTATACTCCATATCCGGTGTTATCTGTATAGGGGCGACCTTGCCCTGGGGTATCGTCCACTGCCCGTAAGTTGGCGAGTTGGGATCGGTATCCTTAACCCGCATCCATCCGTTCACGAGCAGGCCGCTGGGGTTTGTAAGGTTCCCCTGCTCGTCCACGCGGAATGCCCCGGCCCGTGTGAAGTAGTACCCGGACTCGTCGCTGAGGATAAAGAAGCCCTCGCCCTGTATCATCAAGTCAAGAGACCAGTCTGTGCGCTGGGTCGCGCCGGTGGTCATTATCTGGTCTATTGAGGCTACGTTGGCGCCCAGGCCGATCTGCATCGGGTTGCGCCCGCCGCGCTGGGTGGCGGGATCCGCTCTTGAGGCGCTGGAAAGCGTCTGATTGAAGACATCGTAGAACGTCACCCGGCTTGTCTTATACCCGGCGGTATTTACGTTCGAGATGTTATTGGCGATTACGTCCATCTTGGTTTGGTGCACCCGCAGCCCTGAAACTGCGGAGAACAAAGAACGCATCATAATGTTTTACCCCCCTTATTTAATAAGGGACGGGGCCGCGTTCCTTCCGTCATTCGGGAACGCGAGACCTCCCGGCTTGCGCCTGGGTCCGGCCTTATACTATTACAGCCCCGTCAATGTTAGTGTAGATTTTGCTTTCTGTTGACTGCATTGCCGTGATGACCGTTCTGCTTCTGGTGTTCACAACCAGCGCGTATCCGTCCACCAGCACCAGCGAGTCCGCGACGCCTTTATTCGCCGCCGCCCTTACCCCGTCCTCTACCCGCTTTAGCTGATCCGGCGTAAGCTCTACATCCCGCGAGTTAAGCCGCACCTCGGCGTGCTTCGAGAATTTGAGCCGCTCGCTTTGGTCTACCGCCCGTGAGAATATGTCGTTAAATGAACGGATATCCTGCCTCTGGGCTTGGTTTACCTGCGCGGACTGCTTAACCGGCGATACCGGGGTTACGGGATTTACCGGGTTGACGCCCATATTACGCGGATTCATTGGCACCATTCCCCTGCCCCTGGCTTATAACCTTTACCTCCGACGCCAGCAGGTATCTCTCCGTGCCTTCGTCGTCCTGCACCACCACATAGGCTTCGCTTTCCTCTATCCGTATTTCGGAGACAGTGCCTTCCCTGCCGTAAGAGGTTATGCGTTTGCCCAGCATGTTCAGCGCCGTGACCAGGCCTTCCAGCTCTTTGATGGGCACGTACTTGGTTTCGGTTCCGTTGTTTACGCCAACAAGGATATTGTCTCCCTGGATATCGATGCCCGCGATAACGCCTTTGTGCCAGCCGCCGTCAACATAAATATTGAGTTCCTTCGTGCCGTTCAGCAGATTGCTCTTCTCCCCGACGGATATGACCGCGCCGGGATCCAGCTCGTAGCCGTTCACGAGAAGCCTTGTGCCCTTTGCGCCGAACATTACGGAGTCCACTATGCCTTCCATGTAGCCGTTGGGCTTGCCGTTCTCGTCCACGGTAATCGCCTGCACCCACTGACCCACCAAAGTAAGGCTCTGCTGGTTCGCGACGTTGTTGTTCATGTTTTGCAATAAGCTAAGGCGGGAGTAATCGTCATAGACATTCTCTACCCCGGTAAGTTCAAGGTCTTTGATTATCGGGTTCCCTTCGTCGCTTACGCCGCCCGTGTCTACCACCAGCACCGGCTGCCCCGACACGAACTTGACCGAAGTAACGACGCCCTCGACAGCTTCGTAGCTGTTTGTCGCCTGGATATACGACGTGCCCTGCACCGTGCGCCCTATCATCGAATAGGCCTGCGACTTCGCGTAGGACGTGTTCATGTTCTGCATCTGCTCCAGCGCCGAGAACTGCGCCATCTGCGCTATGAAGGCCTTGTCGTCCATTGGCTCAAGGGGGTCTTGGTACTGCAGCTGGGCTATCAGTAGCTTGATGAACGCGTCCTTGTCCAGCTCGCCGAACTTCTTAGGGATATCCTTTGCCAGCGGGGATGTTGCAACGCCGTATTTATAATCGCTTTGCAATACGCCGTCAACATATTCGTTTGCCATGTTCTCACCTCTTTTTGTCTCTTTTTTATGCCGTTACGTTAATCTCCAGAGGGTTCTCTGTCCCGTCCGCGCCGTTTTCCGCGTAATCGTCAGGCGCTAGGCCTTCTATCCCGTTGCGGGACATAATCGACGATATACGTCTTGCCGATATGCGGCCTTCCCCGCCGAAAGCCGAATTATCAGCCTGACCGGAGTTTTGATTTGCGTTTTCCTGGCCAACATAGGCCGACATATCGCCTACAAGGACGCCTTTCTCGGTCAGCGCGTCTTTAAGCTGATTAAACTGGGATTCAAGAATCTCCTTCACGCGTTGGTTCTCCGCGTAGAACTGGGCCGTCACGACGCCATTCTGCGTCACGATACGCATTTGCACCTCGCCCAGCGATTCGGGCTTCAGTGTAAGCCTCAGCTCTGTGGTGTCCTGCCTTACGTCAACCTTCATCCGCTCAACCAGCTGATTGATAACGTCCTGCGTATCAATCCCCACGCGCCCCGCTTCCGGGTTCCTCAGCGACGTCGTTTGCGCCGCCCGGTATGTGCCGATGTTTTGAACCATCGGGTTAATCTCGGCCTCCGGTTGACTGGCTTCCGCGTCCGCCTCCTTGACCTTTGGCAGCGCGTCCGGTGTTTGAACCGGTTTGTCTGCCGTTACTCTGGTTGGAATAACGCTTTCTTCAGCCGTCGCGGTTCCGGTTGTCACGGCCCCGTCTTCGGTTTTGGGAGCTTCGTAAACAACTGCCGTCGCGGCTTGGTTATCCTGATTAACTGATGTTTGAGCAGCCTCTTGACCGGCGGATTGGGCGGTGTTTTGATTGGAGCCTTGAGCGGCGTTTTCTGAGTTCGCCGCTTGTACAACCGGAGTTATCACAGGCTCATTCGCCGCGCCGGTTTGCACTGCTTCCGCCGATACCGCTTTAAGCTGGGCCGTGCTCACATCCGCGGGTTTGTTGTCCAGGAACGCCTTTGCCTGCCGCGTCATCGCTTCCAGCGTTTGAACCACATCCGGGCGGTATAAAAGCTCCACCGGGCTAGACGCCCCTACTGCGGCCTGCATAAGCGCCGTGGCGTTCGCGGTTACGGTTAAATCCGCTGCGGTAAGGTTCAGATCGGCCATCAAGCTGGCGACCATATCCGCGCTTATCCCCAGCAGCTGCGCGATGTTCTGCATCAGGGCCTGCTGTTCCTCCGGGGTTATTACGGTCTTCTCAGTCGCCGCCGCTTTCCCTCCGGTATCCTGGGCTTTATCGGTTTCGTTCGCGCCTTTAGCGGCTTCATTTGATTTCTCTTCCGCAGTCTTTCCCGCGCCGTCTACCGGCTTGTCTTGAGGCTTATCCCCGGTCTTTTGTGCCTGATCGCCGGATTCCTTCGCGCTTGTCGGCTTCTCGTCCTTCGGCGGGTTATTCACCGCTTCCTTTGGCTTGTCAGCGGGCTTTCTCTCCGCCGCCTCGGGCCTGTCGCTGCGGGCTTCATTCGTCTGACGGGTCTTCTGCGCCGTTTCGGATAGCACGCTGTCGAAGCTGGCGGAGCTCCTCGCCGCCGCGTTATTCTCGTTATTGCGTTCAGCCCGCCGGTTTTCGGCTTGGCTCACGGCCTGGCTCTGTTGAAAATAATCCGTCACCTTCATCTCGTTCACCTCCTTTCGTGAAGTATATTTATATAAACCGCCTGCAACGGTTCATACCGTAATCATATCCCCGGGTTCATTAAACCCCACAGCGACGCCGCTTTTTGCGGATCCATATTCTCGATAATATCCGCAGCTTTGGCCGGGTCGTTCAACGCGTTCATAGTGTCGCGCACTAGAGTGGAATTGGTGTCCATGAGGATGTCCATAAGCTCCCCGGCTTCCTTCTTGCCCATTCCTTCCATAATCGAAATATAATATTTGACGGAGCGTTCGTCTTCCACGGCCCCGGCGGCTTGCTGCGCAAAGGCCTCGGCCTGGTCGGGGTAATGCTCCATATACCATTCAAAATAGCGTACCGGGTCCTGGCTTACAATGCCGTTTAAGAAGTTTTCCTCTTCTATCCTGAACTGCTCTTGATTTGCCTCAAACTCCCGCAGCCTGTCATTTTCAATCTGCAGGTCCGCATTCGCCTGCTGCAGCGAGGCGCGTTCGTTGGTAAGACTGGTAACGCGGCGCTGGAGCTGCTCGATACTGTCTATCATTTCATCGCTGGACACATTATCATACGGGCCGGGTTCCTCAGCGTCCGGTATCAGGCCGCCGATAAGCGGCACATCCCGCAGCCCGTCAAAGACAATGTTCCTTAGGTTATTCACGTTAAAATACAGCAGCGCCGCCGCTCCGCCCAATAAGAGCAGCAGTACGATCAATACGATCAGGCCGCCCCGGCCCTTCTGTTTCTTCTTCCTCGCTGCGGCGGCGGAAGCCGCTCTGACTGTTCTCGCGCCGTCCGACACGGCTTTCACCCCACTTTATCTTTATTTATTTATTATCAAATATTCTTAGCGTACCTGTAACTGACTACCTGGTCTACCTGTTTCTGCTCGCTGTGCTTCTCTTCCTCTATGAACTCCTCAAGGGCTTGTTCCCTGAGCCGCTCCAGCGTCTTGCGCGCCTTCATCGCCTCCACCAGTTCCAGGCGCTTGTCTTCAGCCTTCTGTGCCGCTGTGTTCACGGCCAACACCTGTAAGGAGATACGCTCCTTCAACACCTCGATAAAGTCGTTATACCTCACCATCTCGGGCGGGTCGAGCCGGTCTTCCATCAGCTCGGCCAGCGTGTTCACGCAGACATCCTTGTGGTCCCGGAGCAGTTTTTCTTTCAGACGCTCTTCCTCCAGCTTTTTCAAGGCCTTCGCGTATTCCTGTTCCTTTTGCTTCTCCAGCTTTTCCCGCAGATTAAGAACCCCGGCGAGCCTGAACTCGAACTTTGCCATATTACTTTAATATATTCATTAACATCCTAACCTCGTCGTCAAACTCGAACCTGTCGCCGACGCTCTGGGTCAGGAAGCTGTTGATAGAGGGATTTCGGTCTATCGCGTCGTCTATTTCCGCGCTGGAGCCGCGCTGGTACGCGCCAATATTAATCAAATCCTCCGCGTCCTTATACACGGCCATAATCTTCTTTATTTCGTTGGAGGCTTGAATGTGTTCCTTGCTTACCACGTCAGGCATTACGCGGGAAACGCTGGCCAGTATGTCTATCGCGGGGTAGTGGTTGCGGTTTGCTATCTTGCGGTTTAACACGATGTGCCCGTCCAGTATGCCCCTTGCGATATCGGTAATGATCTCGGTCAGGTCGTCGCCGTCCACCAGCACCGTATATATCCCGGTTATGGAGCCGACTTCCGAGTTCCCCGCCCGTTCAAGGAGCTTTGGCATAACCGCGAAGACGGAAGGCGTGTATCCCCGCGTAACCGGCGGTTCCCCCGTGGCGAGGCCTATCTCGCGCTGTGCCATCGCGAAACGGGTCAAGCTGTCCATCAGGAGCAGGACGTTCTTGCCCTGGCTGCGGAAATACTCCGCAACGCTTGTGGCTACCTCGGCCGCTTTAACACGCACCAGCGCGGGCTGATCAGATGTGGCGATAACCAGCACGGACCGTTTGATACCCTCTTCGCCTAAATCCTTTTCAAGGAACTCCCTTACCTCTCTGCCGCGCTCGCCAATCAGCGCGATTACGTTAATGTCGGCTTTTGTGTTCCGGGCTATCATACCCATCAGCGTGCTCTTACCCACGCCCGAGCCCGCGAAGATGCCTATGCGCTGCCCTCTGCCTACAGTCAGCAAGCCGTCCAGGGCCTTAACCCCCAGCGGCAGCGGCTCGTGTATGCGTTCCCGTAATAAGGGATTCGGGGGCGGGTTGGTTATCGCGAAGTCCTCGCCTGTTATCGGGCCTTTGTCGTCCATCGGTTCGCCGACGCCGTTTAACAACCGGCCCAGCAGTTCCTCTGAAACCTTTATGGAAAGGGGCTTTCCCAGGGCTTCGACGATGCTCCCCGGCCCGACGCCGGACATCCCGCCCATCGGCATCAGCAGTATATTGCTCTGC
>JAISVU010000316.1 GCA_031271375.1 Clostridiales bacterium
CCACCGGAGAGAGTGCGCACGTCCCGGGCCTTGCCTGTGTAAAAGTCCATCACATCCAAATCCAAGCCGGTCTGCTGGCGCTTGTCCGCCGCGCTTTCCTTCCTAAAGAGCCGAAAACGCTCCTGGCTCATTATCGCGAGACGGGCGTTGGCCGAGCGCAGCACCCGGTTGAAGCAAGCGGCCTGGGCATAGGCTTCAAACGTGAGCTTCGCCGCCCCGGCAATCTCGCCGTTGGCGGTGTCGCTCAGGGCCTTATGGCTCAGATACCGGGCTTCCGCCGCTGCCCTGTTTTCCAGGCCCTTCGCAATACCCTCTCTCGCCGTAATCTTCCTGTGGAGGGCCGCGCGCTGCGCGGTCAGGTTTTCCTCGCTCTCGGCAATGCTCTTTCGGGCCTCAGCCTCAGCCGCTTTAAGCTCGTCTGCGGGCAGCCGTTCCAGTCCCGCCGTTTCGGCGGCAAGGCGGGTTAAATCCCGTTCCAGCATGGCCTTGCCGTCTTTGTAAGCCCGTATCCCGGCCTCCAGCTCCGCCGCCTCGTCCTCCGTCACCAATGACGCGAGGAACGCGGCCTCCCCGTCAAAGCCTTCCTTTTCTAGCGCTCCGGCGAAAGCGGCTTCAGCGGCCCGCAGCTTGCTATTCATATCGCCCAATCGTTCCGTGCGTTCGGCCAGCACCGCCTGCGCCGCTTTATAGGCTTCCCCGGCTTCGGCGCGGCCCTTTTCCGCCGCCGCGAGGCTATTGCGCATTGCGTATATGTCTTTCCTTAGTTTATCCAGGTGTTCTTCCGCGCTTTTCCAGTCGGGGAAGGGCAGGCGGGCAGTCAGCATACCCAGCTCGGCCTGTCTGCGCCCGGCTTCCTCCCTAGCAGACGTGGCGGCGGCGCTTTCTTCAGCGATGCGTTCTTCCAGCGCCAAAAGACCGGCCTTTAATTTATCCAGTTTCTCGGCCCATAACGCGGTTTGCTTGATATCCGTCTCGGCCGCCCTCACGCCTGTTTCCAGGCCGGTTATCCGCTCCCGTTCCTTTAATAGCGCGGTTTCCGGCGCGCCGCCAGGCCCAACGCCGTATTTAGCGGCGTCAGCGGCGCATTGCTCTTCCTTTGCCTGTACGATTCCTCGGCCCTTCGCGCAGCGCGCGCTCAGTTCCTCGGTTTCGGCGCGTAAAGCCTCGACAGCAGCCGAGGCTTCTTTCACCTCATGTTCGGTAGGTGCCTGCGTTGAAAGAAGGGCAGGGCGCGGGTGATCGACGGAGCCGCATACCGGGCATTCCCGCCCGTCCTCCAGCCGCAGCGCGATAATCCCGGCTTGCTCCTTTAAAAAGGACTGTTCCATTTCGGCGTGACGGGTTCTGGCCCTTGTATATTCGCTGTTCTTTAAATCAAATGAACGCTGCCTTTCGGAGAGGCCCTGCCTGTACTGGGCCAGCTCCGCCAGCCCCTTTAACAACCCCTCCAGCCCCGCAGCCCTGTCCAGCGCGGCGGCAAGCTGCCCCGCAAGCCTTTCCTTAATCGCGGGCGCGTCCTTCTTTTCTTGTATCAGGGCGGCAAGGGTTTGCTGTTCGGCGTTGTTGGCCTCACGGCCGCGCTGGGTATTCTTGAGGCTTTTATCCAAAACGTTCAGCCGGTTTTCCAGCTTCAATACCGCCGTTTGGGCGGCTTCGTGGGCTTCGTACAGCGGGGCCGCTTCAACAAGGAGCCGTTCCCGCATCGCCATCTCTCGCGCTTGGGGCTCCCTTGCGGTTTCGGCTTCCAGGGCCGCTGCCGCCCGCTCAAGGTTCCCTGCGCGGGCAGTCAGCGCGCTTTCCGCTCTTTTGATGTCCTCATGCAGCGCGTCCCGCTCCGACAGGGCCTTTTTGCGTTCGGCATATGCTGGCGTTACCCTGCGCAGGGCCTTAATCCCCCGGGAGAGGCGTTCCTCGCGCGCGGCGTACTCGGCGGAGAGCGCGTTCGCCGATATTAGTTTCTTAGTTTTATCGTCCCGTTCGTCCAGCAGGGCGTTAATCTCGGACGCCCTTGCCAGCTTGAGCGCAATCCCCTGCAGCTTGTCCCTATGCCCCTCAAGCTGCGCGGAAAGCGCGGCAACCGCCGTTTTATCCCTTTCAATGCCGTCATCCAGTTCGGCGAGGCCGTTCCCAGCCGTAAAGGCTTCCAGCGTCGCCCCTATCCCGGCGGCGTACTGGCTCAAAAACGTTTGCGCGGCGGTGTAAGCGGCTTTGTGTTCGTCGGTCTCTTTCTTTAACAGCTCCTGCAGCTCCTTGTGCCGCCAGGTGCCGAAAATCCTGCGGAGGATGACGGAGCGTTCGGCGGTCTTGCTCTGGAGGAAGCTCATAAAATCTCCCTGGGCCAGCATCACTATCTGGGAGAACTGCTTGCCTGTGATGCCCAGGATTTCTTCTATCTTAGCGGTGACTTCTTTAGAGCCGGTTACGGAATGCCCCGAAGGAAGGAGCAGTTCCGCCCCGCCGGGGACTGTTACCAGACCGCCGCCCCGGCTCTTGGGCCGCTGATACTCCGGGTATCTCACAACTTCATATACCCCGCCGCCGTACCGGAACGTAAAACGCACGAAGGTGCGCTCGGCAGGGGAGGCGAAGTCGCTCCGCAGCATTGAGCCTTCGCGTCCCTGGCCGCTGGCCTTGTTATAAAGCGCGTAGGCTATCGCGTCGAAGATAAAGGTCTTGCCCGCCCCGGTCTCGCCGGAGATAAGGTAAAGCCCGCTCCCCAGGCGTTCAAAATCCACCGAGGCGGCGCCGGCGTAAGGCCCGAAAGCGTTCATATGGAGCATAAGCGGCTTCATTGTCAAGACCGTCCTTTTCTGACAGATATCTTCATTTTAGCTTGCTTTTAGTTTTTTGTAAATACTCCCTTTACCTCGCAATATTCAATGTGGAGCTGCACCGTTCGGGCGAGCTCGCGAACCTTCTCTCGGCGGGAGAGATTGACTTCGGAAGAAGCGTCTTTTGCGGGATACCGTGTGCTGCTTGATGAGGATAATGAGAGGCGCTTTGAAGCGGGGATGAATGACCATGCGGGCAAGCCGCAGGACGCAAACAAAGCTGTTGAAACGATGGGGAGATATTTGAACCGCGCGTTATAAAGGTCTTAATCTTCTTCGTATAATAACCTTTTAACGGCGCTTTCCTGCGCTGCGGACATCGGGGCGCTGTTGCAGGCGGTAAAGAATTCCGCGAACAGCTCTGAGATGTTTTTGGCGTTTTCGTCCGGTGGCTCCGGCATTTCGTCCGCCAGGGCCGACCGGGCGTTGTCATAACTAAGCCGCATCACGTTGGGATAGGCCGCGTTAAGCCGCTCCATCGCGTCTAGAATCTCGTTTTCGTCGGTCAGCGTAACATGGAGGTAATCGCCGGAACTCTCCGGCTCCGCTGCTTCCGGCGAAAGCAGGGCTTCCAGCGGCCCGCGTATCTTGCGCATATCCCTGAGTGAGGGCAGGGGAATGGTTTTAATTTTAGGCCCATTGTTTGAACCGATTTCGACTAAGGTTACGGACTTAACATGCGGGCATTCGGAAAACGAGTATTTCAACGGCGAACCGGCGTACCGGATTTCGCCGCGCCCGACGGACTGCGGCCCGTGGAGATGCCCCAGCGCGACATAATCATACCTGTAACCGCTGATAACGCCGGTATCCACGGCGTCCAGCCCCCCGGCGAAGCCCGTTTCAGATTCGCTCAGTACAGGGCTTACGCCTTTGGATGTGAAGAACTGATGGGCAAGAAGCACGCGCTTTGCGCTTTTCTTTGTGTTTTTTGTGTCCTTTGCGGTTAAATAATCATTTAAGTATGTAAGCGCGGCGGATACAGCGCCGGGATAATCCGTAATATCTGCCTCGGGATACAGGCGTCTCGCCAGCGCGGGCTTCACATACGGCAGCAGATGGAACTCCGCATCGTCCACATACGCAATCATCGGCTCTGCCGCGATAAAGACCCCTGCCCCTTGCAATAGTTCCCCCCCGAAGGCCAGGCGTTCCGGCGCGTCGTGGTTCCCCGCGTTAATCATCACGATAACCCCGGCCTTAACGGCCCTCGTCAAAAACCGGTCAAAGAGCGTCACTGCCTCCACGGAAGGGGACTGCTTATCATAAACGTCCCCCGCAATCAGCAGAACCCGGGGCCTTTCCGATTCAATCACGTCCATAATCCGGTCAAGCGCAAACTCCTGATCCTGGATTAATGAGAACCCAGCCAGGTTTTTCCCTATGTGAAGATCGGCGGTGTGAAGAAGTCTCAAATTTTCAATCCTCGCTATAGTTGAAATGTCTTTCAATCTTCCGAATTAATAAAGACGTTTCGTGATGATTCAAAAATCATAAAAACAGTGAATCATCACGAACGCCTTGTACATGCTTTTATTTACCCGTCAGATCACAGGCAGAAGAAGGCCCCGTTCCCGGCGTAGACTGCCGCATTGCCCAGTTCTTCCTCGATGCGCAGCAGCTGGTTATATTTTGCCACGCGATCCGTGCGGCAGGGCGCGCCGGTCTTTATCTGCCCGGCGTTGCAGGCCACGACGATATCCGCTATTGTGGAATCCTCGGTCTCTCCCGAGCGGTGTGAGACGACGGCGGTCATATTGTTTGTGTTAGCAAGGGCGATAGCGTTAAAGGTCTCGGTGAGGGAGCCAATCTGGTTGACCTTTATGAGAATCGAGTTGGCGACGCCCATGTCAATGCCCCTTTGCAGGCGATCCGTATTAGTGACGAACAGGTCGTCGCCGACGATCTGCACCCTATTTCCGATACGTTCCGTAAGGAGTTTCCAGCCCTCCCAGTCTTCCTCGGCAAGGCCGTCCTCAAGGGATATGATGGGATACTTGTTGCAGAGCTTCTCCCACAAATCAACCATTTCAACGGAGGTGCGCACAACATCCTGGCCCAGCATCCTGCTCTCGCCAGGGAAGTGGTATTTCCCGTCTTTCTCGTCATACAATTCGGTGGCCGCGGCGTCCATAGCGATCTTGATGTCTTTGCCCGGCGCGTATCCGGCTTTCTGGACAGCCTCAAGGATAACGTCTATAACCTCGTCGGGCGTCGCCATGTCGGGGGCGAAACCGCCCTCGTCGCCCACGGCGGTGCTGAGGCCGCGGCTCTTCAATATCTTCTTCAGCGTATGGTAGATTTCGGCGCACATGCGCAGGGCTTCTTTAAACGTAGGCGCGCCTACCGGCATAATCATAAACTCCTGGAAGTCAACGGTGTTGTCGGCGTGCTTTCCCCCGTTCAGGATGTTCATCATCGGGACGGGGAGCTTCTTCGCGTTAAACCCGCCAAGATACTGATACAGCGGGACATTAAGAGCGTCCGCCGCGGCTTTCGCTACCGCCATCGAAACGCCAAGGATCGCGTTCGCGCCCAGGTTTGCCTTGTTCGGCGTGCCGTCCAGCGCTATCATCTTCTGGTCGATGGACGCCTGATCCAGCGCGTTCTCGCCGATTATCTCCTCGGCGATCTTGTCATTCACGTTTGCCACGGCCTTTTCAACGCCCAGGCCCATGTACCGGTTGCCGCCGTCGCGCAGCTCCACAGCCTCGAAAGCGCCTGTAGAAGCGCCTGAAGGCACGGCCGCCCGGCCTATCACGTCGACACCGTCGTTGTCTACCACTACCTCGACCTCTACCGTGGGGTTTCCCCGGGAGTCAAGGATTTCACGCGCTTTTACGTCTACGATTTCAAGATAACCTTTCATTCTGCCTCTCCTTTTTTTAGTAACCGTTCACTATCTTTTCGAACTCGGGCTTTATGCTTGCGCCGCCAACAAGGCCGCCGTCGATGTCATCCATAGCGAACAGGGCTTTGGCGTTGTCCGCGTTGACGCTTCCCCCGTAGAGGATGCGGGTGGCTTCGGCGGTCTCTTTTCCGTACAGCTCGGTAAGGAGCTGCCGGATAACTGCGCAGGCCTCCTGGGCCTGTTCGTTGGTGGCTACCTTGCCCGTGCCGATGGCCCAGATGGGTTCGTAAGCGATAACCGTCTTAGGCACCGCCTCGGCGGGGATACCCAGGAACGCTATGCGCACCTGCATTCTGAGCCAGTCGGCGGTGATGTTCTGCTCCCGCTGGATTAGGCTCTCGCCGACGCAGACTATCGGCGTCAGCCCGGCTTCCAGGGCCTTTTTCAGCTTCTTATTAACCGCTTCGTCGGTTTCGGCATAATACTCCCGCCGCTCGGAATGGCCGATGATGACGTACCTGACGCCCAGCTCCATAAGCATTGCGGCGGTTATCTCGCCAGTGAACGCGCCTTTATCCTCATAATGCAGGTTCTGGGCGCCTAGCCCGACATTCGTTTCTTTAATGGCTTCGGCGACGGCGGCGATATCGGTGTAAGGCACGCAGAAGACGGCCTCGGCATTGTCTGTGTTCAGTTTGGGCGCAAGCTCCGCCGCGAACTTCGCGCCGTCCGACGGCGTCATGTTCATCTTCCAGTTGCCAGCCACTACCTTTTTTCGCATAGAATCAGTCCTTTTATAAATGTAAAAATCTTTACGCACAGAGACACGGAGGCACGGAGAGAGATAAAGGCGAAGGCTCAGGATGACATTCCCAACGGAACAGTCTCGCTTAAAGTAACCATCCAGGCTCCAGGTTCCTTTTTATCTAGGCTCTATCCTGTACCGCCTCCACCCCCGGCAGCTTCTTCCCTTCAAGGAACTCCAGCGAAGCCCCGCCGCCTGTGGATATATGGGTCATCTTGTCGGCAAAGCCCAGCTGATCCACAGCCGCAGCCGAATCCCCGCCGCCGATAATCGTAGCGCCGTCTATCTCGGACATTGCCTGGGCGAC
>JAISVU010000376.1 GCA_031271375.1 Clostridiales bacterium
CACCGCCTGGAGCTTATCCCGCAACTCCGCGGCCTTTTCAAACTCCATCGCCGCCGCAAGCTCGTTCATCTCGGCTTCCAGCTTCCTTGCGACCCCGGCCCGCTTCCCCGACAGAAACTCATACACCTCAGCCACGATCTTGTCATAATCTTCCTTGCTTATATGCCCGCCGCAGGGGGCAAGGCATTTGCCGATATGATAATTTAGGCAGGGCCTTTCTTTGAGGGTTTTCTTTGGGTTCTTTGCGTCCTTTGTGGCCAAAATTTTTTTATCGCAAACGCGCAGGGGCCAGATAAGGCGCGTCAGCTCAACCACCTCGTCAACGGTTGCCGTGGAGGTGAACGGCCCGAAATACTTGTCCTTGCCCCTGACCGCCTTCCTTGCCATCTCCACCTGCGGAAAATCCTCCGACAGCGAAAGCCTTATATACGGATAAGCCTTGTCGTCCTTGAGCTTTACGTTATAGCGCGGCATGTATTCCTTAATCAGGTTGCATTCCAGCACCAGCGCCTCAAGCTCGGTGTCCGTCACGATATACTCGAACATCCTCGCCATGACCTGTATACCCATGACCTTGCTGCGCTCCATGCTGTTCTTCCCCGTGCTGGAGGGCTGGAAATAGTTCCGAAGGCGGTTGCGCAGGTTCACCGCCTTGCCCACATATATAACGGCGTCCCGCTTGTCCCGGAATATATACACCCCGGGCTTCTGCGGCGCTTTCCGCACTTCCTCGTTAAAATCGAACTCAACCGGCCGCTCAGACATAGTTAGATTGATCACACACCCCCCAAATAGTATAACCGCAATCCACACGCTTGTAAAGCATATTAAACCCGCGGCTAACGCGCTAGATTCCGCAGGTCATACTCGTTGAATTTATAGCTCCTTGAACAAAAATGGCAGTTTACCGTAGCCGACTTATCCTCGTCGGCTATCTTGTTGAGCTCGGCGCTGCCCAGCGATATCAGCGCCTTCTTCACGCGTTCCTTATTGCAGTTGCACGTATAATGCACGGGTATCTTATCAGTGATCTTGCAGCCCAGCGGCCTCAGCAGCTCCCTCGCGAGGCTCTCGGGCTTATAGCCGTTTTCATAAAGGGTCGTGATACTCCCGAGGCTTCTGATCCTGTCCTCCAGAAAATCGATCAAAGAATCCTCCGCTCCGGGCATGAGCTGGATTATGAAACCGCCGGCGCGCCTTATCGATAAATCCGCGTTTACCAGCACGCCCAGGGCTACCGCCGACGGTATCTGCTGGGACTGGGAGAAGTAATAGGCGATATCCTCTGCTATTTCCCCGGTTTGCAGTTCCACGGACCCGCTATAAGGCTCCTTGATGCCCGTATCCTTTATTACGTTAAGCGTTCCCGTGCCGATTATCCCCGAAACATCCAGCTTTTTATTGGGCTTTGGCGGAATGTTTGCATAGGGAACCCCGGCGTAGCCCTTGACATTCCCCTTTCCGTCGGCGGTGGCAAGCACGGTTCCTACAGGCCCGTCGCCCTTAATAACCAATGTAAGCAAATCCCCAGGGTTCTTTAAATCAAGCCCCATCATCGCCGCCGCGGTAAGCAGCCGCCCCAGGGCAGCGGAAACGACGGGCGAGGTCTTATGGATACGCCGGGCTTCGCCCACCGTATCTCTTGTGTCTGCAAAAAACGCGCGGAGCTTCCCGCTGGCGGCAGTGGCGCGTAAAATATGGTCGCTCATGTAATCCCCCCGTATCATTATACTTTAAACCGCGTGATTTGCAACTATGTCATTATTATGTTATTATCATTTAATACTATGCTCCAAAAAGGCGGCGTTAGTGTGGAAGACTTTACGCAAGGGAGAATAACCCGGCAGATAATGCTGTTCGCGCTCCCTATGCTCTTGGGTAATGTGTTTCAGCAGTTATACAGCATGGCCGACGCGATGGTCGTCGGGCGTTATGTGGGAGGCAACGCGCTGGCGGCGGTGGGCGTCGCGATGACGGTGAACCAATTCCTTACCGCGGTGCTGATCGGGCTCACGACAGGCGCTTCGGTGCTTATATCCCAGTTTTACGGGGCAAAGGATCACGACCGGCTCCGGCGCGTCGTTTCCACCAGTATCATATTCCTTGCGGTTCTTTCCGTGGTTATCGGCGTCCTCGGCGTCGCTCTGGCGCCCGCGCTGATGCGCCTGCTTAACGCCGACCCCGAGATAATGGACGATGCCGTACTGTATACAAGGATTCTGCTGGGCGGAATGGTTTTCACGGTGTTCTATAACATGTATACCGCGTATCTGCGTGCTCTGGGCGATTCCAAAGGGCCGCTATACATATTGATATGCTGCACGCTGCTGAACATTGTGCTAGATTTGATATTTGTCGTTGTATTCCGTATGGACGTACTGGGAGTGGCCGTAGCGACAATCATCGCCCAGATGATATCGGCGGTTCTGTGTTACATTCACACGTTAAGAAACGTACCTCTCTTGAAGGTCAAAAAGATAGTATTCGACAGAGGGCTCTTCGGATCGGTGATAAAATACGGCGCGCCTGCCGCCGTCCAGCTCTCCCTCGTAAACCTGGCAAGCCTCAGCATAACCCGGCTCATCAACTCATTCGGCCCCAACGCGATGGCGGGCATCACGGCGGCCTCAAAGATAGACCAGCTGGCGATTATGCCGGTAAGCACGGTCAGCATGGCCCTGAGCACCTTCGTCGCACAGAACATGGGCGCTGGCAAGGAAGACCGCGCGAAGAAGGGCCTCCGCACATCGGTAATAATGATGGTTATGCTGGCTCTCCTTCTCTCAGGCCTGCTGTTATACTTAAGCCCGGGGCTCATATCCATGTTCCTTAACCCGGAGGAAGCCGCCACCACGGAAATCCTGACCTTAGGACGCGAATATTTGAGTATTATCGTCGCCTTCTATTTCCTATTTGCCTTTTTGTTTGCATTTAACGGGTTTTTTCGCGGGGCGGGGGACGCGGTTATCGCGATGGTATTCCCGGTGACGAGCCTTACGATACGGGCTGCCCTTGCGCATGTGCTGGTGGAATTCGCCGGTATGGGGCCGGAAGCCCTGGCCTGGTCGATACCGGCGGGATGGGGGCTGTGCTCTTTGGGCAGTTTGGTTTATTATAAGAAGAGGTGTTGGGCGGGAAAGCAAATAACAACGAAAAGATAAGGATATAAAATAATACTGCCGGTGGCCGGACTCGAACCGGCACGGATTGCTCCACCGCATTTTGAGTGCGGCACGTCTACCAATTCCATCACACCGGCTAAACGCCTGCGGCGAGGTAACACGTAATAAGTAACAGGCGAAGCTCTAAGATTATAACAGCATATCCGTATTATGTCAAGAAAAAATACAGGCTTTCCGCCTGCAGTGACTGGCTCCCGCCGCCTGCCCCCCGGCATATATTTACATTATCAAACTCGTGGGGGTATATTGATGAAAAAGAGGATAGCCTTAATTGTTATGGCGTCCATTGCGGCGGTTTTTTCCGCCTGCAGCTCGGATAACGGATTAAAGAAAATCCGGCTAAATGAAGTCGCCCATTCCATCTTCTACGCGCCTCAGTATGTGGCGATGGAAAAGGGCTTCTTTGCTGAGGAGGGCTTGGAGATCGACCTCTCGCTGGGTAACGGCGCGGACAAAACAATGACCGCCGTTATCTCCGGCGACGCCGATATCGGCCTCTGCGGGACTGAAGCCGGTATATACGTCTATAACGAAGGCAGGGAAAACCATTCCGTAGCCTTCGCCCAGCTGACCCAGCGGGCGGGAAACCTGCTTGTATCGCGTGAAGCGAATGATGACTTCACATGGAACGACGTTGTGGGCAAAACAATTATTGGCGGGCGCGCCGGTGGTATGCCTCAGATGGTGCTCGAGTATATTCTGCGTCAAAACGCGATAGACCCTCTCACAGACGTTGAGATACTTACGAACATCCAGTATGCTTCCACTGCCGGCGCTTTCACCGGCGGCGTTGGCGATTTTACCGTAGAGTTTGACCCGGCGGCTTATGCCCTTGAACAAGCCGGAATCGGAAGCGTCGTCGCTTCCCTCGGCGCGGACAGCGGTTCCATACCGTACACGGTCTACTGGGCCACCCAAGACTACATCGCAAAGAACCCGGAGATAATCCAAAGTTTCACAAACGCCATTCAAAAAGGCATGACATGGGTGGCGGAACACAGCGCGCAGGAGGTCGCGGAAGCCATTCACGGCTACTTCAAGGAAAACACCGTCGAAGAAGTGGCGTTCATGTTTGAGCGTTATAAATCCTTTGATACATGGAAAGAAAGCTGCGTGTTTACCGAGGACGGCTTCATCCTGCTCCAGGATATAATGGAACAGGGCGGCGAGTTGTCAAAACGCATCGAATATGACGCGCTTATTACGACACGCTTCGCGGAGAACGCCTTTGACATGACGGGCAAGAAATAAGAAAAAGAACTTAGTGCTCAACTTCCGGCGTTGAGCACTATCAGTTCACCGGATATGCTTACATTGTCAAGTATGGTATCGGCGGCGCCGCCCGTCAGGTACAAATCGCCCGATACCGTCATTCCCGTCAGTTTAACGCCGGAGCAGTTGATTACCAAAGCGCCTTCCACATTATCGCTGTATTCGCCGGGAGCGTTTATCAAATTCTGGGCGACAAGCTCGATAATAACCACGGCCTCGGCGCGTGTTATGCTGTTTGAGGGGCGGAACATCTGCCCCTCTTCGGTTTCGTAACCTTTGATTATACCCAGCTCATTCAGCGCTTTCACATATCCCTTGCTCCAAGCCCCGATATCGCCGTCGTCGGCAAAAGCCGTCTCATCCGCGACGGGCGGGATATTAAAGGCTTTGGCAAGGAAAAAGGCTTCTTCTTGCCGGGTCAAAGGCCTGTTTGGATCCACAAAGCCCTCGATAGGCTCAACCATGCCGGCTGCAATGAGGCTTTGAAAAATCCCGTAAAACCAGTCAGACTCGGTAACATCCGCAAAGACAACGGGCGCTTCCCCCGAAGGCGGATATACGATAATCTGCTGGAGAATGGCGAAGAACTCCGCCCT
>JAISVU010000306.1 GCA_031271375.1 Clostridiales bacterium
CAGGAGATTGCGGGTCAAGCAACGTCATTGCGGGCCTGACCCGCAATGACGGATGGCGCGACGGCGCGGCCTCTGGCCGCTAACGGCGCGGGCTTTCGCCGCGAATGAATAATGAATAATGAAAACCTGAAACACGTAAGGGCGGGGTAATCCCGCCCGCAGATTCTGCGCCGGTATGCGCCGGTTTCCCGCCTGCAGCCCTGCGCATACGCTTGTGATATAGAGAAGACGAAAACGTTTATCACGCTTTATACAGCATGATCTCCCGCATAAGCGACACCCTGGCGTTGCCCGCGCGGTACGCGCCGTCAAAGAACAGGAGCTTGTCGGCTTTTGAGTTGTCCAGGCGGCTCCTTGCGTCCTCAAACTCAATGTTCCAGCTTTCGATATCGGCGGTGAGCCGGTATATCTCGCCGAAAATACCGGCGAGCACCATGATATAGTTGTTTACGATGCACTCGGCGTTGTAGCTGTCGAGAAAATCATCGTGATAGCCGCCGCCCTTAGGAACCTTTTGGTTATAAAGCCACCCCGTGCGGAAGGTTTTTTCCGTCAGCTCTATGCCAAGCCATTCTACAGCCCGTTCCGACAATTTGTTGAAAAAACCCAGCGCGTAGTCGAATTGAAGCATCATGCCGAAGCGCCTGCCGTAATCATCCCCGAACTCCCCGCGCAGGATTTCTTTGACTGACGCGATCGCCGCGTCGTCGTCCAGCACTTTAATCACCTTGTCTTTAAGGGTTTTGGATAGGGCCGCGCCGTTTTCCACGGAATTGCCGAGGGTTTGCCTGGCGAGGCGGCGGAAGCGGTGCGCGGCCTGTTTTTCAGCAAGGTTTTTCGCAAAACCGTAAGAATCGTACGAATCGGCGATTTGCAGCGCAAAGCGCAGATCTTCGTTTAAGTATTCGCCCTGGAAGGAATACTTGCTTGCGGCAAAACCCAGCAGTTCTTCTATCTTGCCGTCCATATGCCCGGGCTGCGCCCATTGCCACGGCTGCTTCATAAACTTTGAATAGCCCGGCGTAAAGTTATTGATTGACACGATTATATCCGCAACGTTGAGCAGCCACAGATCGAAAACTGCTGTCTTTACCTTCGCCTTATCGCCGTTGAACAAGTCCTTAAAGCGCAGGACAACCCCGCTCATACTGAGCGTGCCGTTTTCGCCCGTGCCCATTGTGCCGATCAAATCGTGCGCTCCAATGGTCTCGGAGTAGAGAGACAGCTTCCCGGGCGATATCCGGCACTCTTTATACGCGCTGAAAATCTGCTCGAAACGGAAGCGGACAGAGGCCTTTGGCTCGGCGAGAAGGTATTTGCCGCCCATAGCGTGGCGGCGCGGGATGATGGCTTTGCCGATGTCGTGGTAATAGGCGATCATCATAATATCAAGCCTGCGCTGCGGCGAAAAGACGCGCTCAACATCGTTTTCGCCCTTAGGAAGCAGTTTGTCCATATGCTTTTCGGCGTATGTAACAATATGCGCCATCGCGGCGACGACATTGGTAAAGTGACTTAAATTGCCCAGCGCGTCACGGTACTCAATCGCCTTTAGCTCTTCCGGCGTTTTACCGGCGAGCCGTCCAAACAAATCATTTAGCTGTTTGGTATACGGCAGCTTATGGCTTTGCCCGTTCACGGCGTATTGGCCCGTTAAGTAGGATTGGCGGACCGCTTCCATTGCGTCGGCGAACGCTTGGTCGCCGTTACGGTTAAACAGTGTCGGCAGCATTTCAAATCCCTCCCGGTATTTGTTATGTTTATATCTTAACATGGCGCTTGTTCATTTTAATGCACAGGTAGATAATATTCCCCGGCTTTTTTTATATTTTCCGCAATTTCTTCCCGCAGCTTCTCAGGCCCGATCACCTTAGCCTGAGCGCCAAAGCCCAAAATCCAGCGGACGAACTTCTTGTTCAGCATTACGTTTTCGTCCAATGTGAAGGTGCCGTCGGCGTTGTCCCTGATAAAGACGTTTTTGCCGAGGCTGTCGAACACCGCGCTGATACAGCCGCGGTCAAAACGCACCTCAACCCGCGTGAGCTCGCCCCGGGACAGCTCTATCGCGCGGGCCAGGTATTCCGCCTCGTTAAACGGCCTGCCGTGGCCCATAATGTCCCTCAAGGGCGTGCGCAATTCATTGCTCTGGCGCAGATTGCAGATACGCTCGATACGGTAATGCGAAAAACTTTTTGAATCAAAGCTCCCTACGAGGTAGAGCTTGTCGTTCTGCCACAAAACCTTATACGGGCTTACCAAGCAGCCGTCGCGGACGACCTCGAACTGTTTATTCAGCGTATACTTGCGGTAATCAAAGAGTATCTTCCGGTTGCTTTCCATCGCCTGATGGATGTACTCCAGTTTGTCCAGCGTATCCATTCCTCCGCCGAGTTTGATCCTGCCCTCGACCGTATGCGCGTCGCTGAACTTTTTCTCTTTGCCGCCGCCTAAGCTATACAGTTTCTTGGCAAGCGCCTCGGATTCTTTTACGGAATCATACCTTGCCGAAAGGATTGCGTTGACGACAATCTTTAACTCCGCCCGGGTCAGCTTTTCTTTGAACGTAACCTTATACGCCCTGAGGGATTTGTCATACAAGGCATTCAAGTTAGTGATTCTGTTAATTAAAAACAAATCCCGGTAGATGGTTCTGCGGTCGAAATCGCCCAGCAGCGTTACTTTATTAAGCCGCTCATTGAGCGTGCGCAGCGTGATTTCGCCGGCGCCCGCCGCGATGGATTCCAGTATTTCGTACAGAATAAGCAGCCTTTTTCTGGAATCGTCCAGATTTTCGCGTTCCATTTGCGCCTCTCCTTGCCCGGTTATTGTTTATGCAGATACAGCCCTGTTTTCTCAAAATTACTAAGCACGCTTTTGTCAAGGTACTGGTCGTCTTTCGACAGCTCGTCCCACGCCACGATCAGGTTGTGGAGGAGCTTTTCGTTATCGCGTTTGGGATAATAGCACCACCCGGACATAACCCGCTCGGCGTTCCACCGGCCGTGCTCCGTCTTCGCCAAGAACTCCTGTTCTTCGGCCGTGAAGCTGTCAAACCCCAACGCCCCGTCTTTTTCATCGTTGAATACGTACCCCAGCGCGCCGAACACGATCGGCGCATACGCGGCTTGATCAAGGTTCGCTTTCTTGTACGTTTCCTTTAAATTCCCCCAAAGCGCCGCGCGTTCGCCAAAATCAACGGGGGTTTTACCGGGCTTCCAGTCCTTTGCGCGCTGATCGTTCACATATCTTTCATGGGCGTTCTTTGCCACGGCTTCGATCTGCTCCGCGCTCAGGTATGATTCCCGCTTGGTAAACAGCCCTGCTAGGCTTTCGCGTTCGCAGGGAAGGGAACAGAATCCGCCGGTTTTGCGAATTTTGGCTTGCGTCGCGAAACGTATATTCAAAGGCCTGCATGTGCTGATTACGCGTATCCCCAGGATAAGGGCGGCCTTAGCGAGAAGCTCCTCGTCGTCTTCCAGGAAGAGGTATCCCCGCGCTCCGATAAGCTCCTTAACGCGTCCCAGCGCGTCCCCGGCGTTCAGCCTGCGTATTTCGCGGCCTTTCGCGGACTCTTCCAGCACGGCGCAGCCGCGCGGAGTCCATACGGTTTCGGCGGGAATGACGGGCTCTCCATCATAAATGCGGTTGTAAACGATGTTCATCAGCTCATATAATAATGCGGGAACCGCGCCGCGCTTTTCGCGGAGGTAAGCCTTCTCGCGTTCCAAAATTTGCTGTACGCGGGCGTTTCCCTTTTCTGTTTCGGAGAGGTAGAACAGAAGGCCGTCGACGTAATAATGGGCGGATTGTTCTTCGCCGTTCAGCGCAAGCCAAAGCCTGCCCAGAGCGAAGTATACCTCGGGTTCGTTGACGCCGCCGCGCAGATGGTCCTCCGCAACGGAGACGGCGCCCTGCAGCAGGCTATGGTCTAAACCGGTATGCGAGAGAAGCTCCGCGCAGGCGTAAGGATTCGTGAAATCAACGCGCAGGGCCCTGTCAAGCCAGTCCCTCTTATGCGCGAGGGTTCCGGCGGTCAGCGCGATGAACGCGTAGAAGCGCCTCGCTTCCTGCCAAAGCTCGCTCCTGTCCGTCTCAAGCCAGACGTAATTGTCCAGCGCTTTGAAAATATAATCGTTCGCCTTGTTAATCTGCCGGTTCAAAGCCAGGAGCGCGAGCCCGTATTCGAACCAAAGGCGCGTCTGGTACATCGTGTCCAGCTTGAGCTCCCCTTTTCCCTCTTCCCGCACAAAGGGCTCAAGCAATGCGGCGATTTCGGGATATTGGCCAAGATTGCGGTGATACGCGGCCATTTTAAGGGCGTTCGTAAACCGCGTGAACGGATAGGTTTCCATAAAATTCATCGCCTTTAGGATTCGCAGCTCTTCCTCCGTTTGTTCCGCGCTCATATACGATTGCTGATGAAGGCTGTAGCGGTCGTACTTATCCACAAAGGCGCGGAGGTTGCTGTCTAGAACCTCGGCCATAGCCGCGATTTTGGAACCCTCGCGCCAGTGTTCGTCCAAAGGCTTTACCGTGGATTTGTACAGGCGGTCGTGCAGCGTGTCGGCGTTGATATGCTGTGCAAGCGTGCGAACTTGAATCTCCGCCTTCATCTTCGTTTCATTAAACCGGTATGTATCGATTTCAACACCCAGGATATTTGCGGTCTCCGGCTTTAGGGACACGATAAAATGCTGGGATATGTAGCCGAACTGGTCGTTGCCGAGGCGCGACCCGGCGTTCTCGCTGTTTTCCCAGTCGATGTCAAAATACTGTTCAAGCAATTCGCAAAAATCCGCGACCTGGCCCGTGGTTTGGAGGATTACTCTTGTGCCGCAGAGATCGGTCATCATTTTGAAATGGCTCTTCTTGTACTTTTCGGCTTTGCGGGCGCATTTTTCGGTAAAACTATCCGGCTTCTTCGCCCGCCCCTGTATCAGCACGGACGGGCATACCGGCTTTGACACGGATTCTAGCGCCTGCGTCAGCGTGTCGCACAGCGCGACGTAATCCTCACGGATATTTTC
>JAISVU010000430.1 GCA_031271375.1 Clostridiales bacterium
GTTTTTGTGTCTTGTACGCGACGGAGGGCGGTTCTATAATGATATAAACGCTTATACAGGAGGTAGATTGCATGGACTTGGCTCGGATTCTACATACGGGCGCAGGCAGCCTAATATGGCGGTATTACGCCGCCGCGGAACGGCACAGCTCCCCGGAGCTGGGGGATTATCGCTCATACGGCCTGTACGCCGAATATAAAAGCGCGTCCGGATGGGAACCGGCCGGTTGTGTCCATGACGTCACGGCGGACTATAATACCGCCCTGTATATGGCGGAGCTCTTTACCGGCAGGCAGCTCTCGGGCGTTCATTTAAGGGATGCTGTGGATGATATGCTGTAATTTCATTTGAGCAGCCTCTTAAAATGATGTATAATCATACCAGCTAAACTAGGGAGGGCAAACTATGCAGAGTTTCGTACAATACGCCCCGACCGAGATCGTCTTCGGCAAAGGCGCGGAGGACAGGGCGGCGGAGCTGGTAAAGAAGCACGGGGGCTCGCGCGTGATGCTGGTTTACGGCGGCGGCAGCGCGGTCAAATCCGGGCTTATCGGGAAGCTGGAGGCGCTGTTTGACGGCGCGGGGATAGCCTGCACGTCCTTTGGCGGCGTCCGGCCAAACCCGCTTGTGTCGCTGGCAAGGGAAGGCGTTAAAGCCGCGCTCGCGTTTAAAGCGGACATGATATTGGCCGTGGGCGGCGGCAGCGCGATAGATACGGCTAAGGCCGTCGCGCACGGCGCGGCGAACCCGGACATTGACATTTGGGAGTTTTGGAAAGGCGCGCGGAAGGTGGAGAAGAGCCTGCCCGTAGGGGTCGTGCTCACGATATCGGCGGCCGGGAGCGAAACCAGCAACTCGGCGGTTTTAACGAATCAGGACACGGGCGAGAAACGCGGCATTAACACGGACTTCAACCGCCCCAGGTTCGCGCTGATGAACCCCGAGCTGACATACACGCTGCCATCCTTCCAGATAGCCTGCGGCGTCGTGGATATTATGATGCACACGCTGGACAGGTATTTTACGAAGGACGAGAGCAATCAATTCACCACCGAAGCCGCCGAGGCGCTCCTCAGGGTGGTTGTCGATAACGGCCCTAAAGCCCTGGAAAACCCGCGTGACTACGGCGCGATGAGCGAATTGATGTGGTGCGGGAGCATATCGCACAACGGCCTCACCGGGCTTGGGGTTATGACGGATTTTTCCGTCCACCAGCTGGGCCACGAGTTAAGCGGCATGTTCGACATCGCCCACGGGGCAAGCCTCTCGATAATGTGGGGCCCCTGGGCGCGTTACACAATGGGCGAATACCCGGCCCGCTTCGAGCGTTACGCGGATAAGGTCTGGGGCATCACAGGCGGGAACGCCGCGTCAAAAGGCATTGAGAGAACCGTTGAATACTTCAAATCATTGAACATGCCCGTAGCCTTCTCGGACGCGATAGGCGTCCAGCCGGAGGATGTTATCGGCCGCCTTGCCCTTAACTGCTCGTTCGGCGAGAAGCGCCTTGTGGGGCAGTTTAAGAAGCTGAACCGGCAGGATTTGGAGAATATCTACAGGATGGCGAATGAATAACATATTGAGCAAGGCCTTTAACCGTAATGAACCGGCAACCGCCGTAACAATAAGACAGTGAAAATACAGGGCACGGCCTACGGACGCGCCCTGTATTTGTTTAAAAATCCCTTGATCCGCTCATATCGAAATCTGGACAGAAAACGCAAACGGAACATACCGGTACAAGCAATTCAGCGAAGAGTATGTTGGGCACGACGCTCAAGGAAAGAAAGAACTTAGGACGCGCAGTGTTTTACTGTACTGGAACAAGGCGGAAGCCGATTTAGCCGCCCGCAAGCGAAATGAAAAACTGGAAAAAGCGGCCCGCTCCGTTAAAAACAACGCTTACAGCATCAAGAAGGGTGTGGACGAATACGCTAAGGAAAACATAGTAGATACCGAAACCGGCGGACTTCTCAAAAACCCTAAGAAGGTACGCAGCGTAGATTTTGAGAAAGCGGAAAATGACGCCTTATTTGACGGATATTGCTGCATCGTAACCAGTGAACTTGATTATGACGAAAGACAAACCCGGCCGGTATATGGCGGTCTTTGGCGGATTGAACAGTCTTTTTGCATTATGAAATCCGACCTTTATGCCAGACCGGTGTTTCTAAGCAAAAATGATCATATACGCGCTCACTTTTTGATTGCCTTTCAAAAACGCCGCAATAAGCGAGGTGAATTAGTTGATACCCTTGCTTATTCGGCCGAGGATGAAATAGCACTGGACTACAAAGCTATTCAATCCCTGTTCTCTGTTAATTGCTTTTACATCTTTCTTGCGACAGGAGCAGTTCAATCTGATGTTAGGGAATATCACTTTAGCACTACAGTGACAATTTTCTATATGGCTATCCAGACGGCTCATAATCCCTAAACTAATTTTTATTTTCTCTCTGTGCCTCTGTGCCTCCGTGTGGAAAAAAACATCCGGCTTGCAGGAGAGTCCCGTGTGCCGCTGTTTTTAGTCTCTTCCATGTGATTTTTATTATTTCACACAGAGGCACAGAGGCACGGAGGAAAAGAGGTTAGAAGAAGAACTTAGCATATTTAGCTATTATGAGGCAATTGGATAGTCATTAAAAAGAAAGCATATGACGAGAAACGCAGATATTTCGACTTTGAGAAGGACGGCTCGTTTAGCTTGGCGGATGTTTACCGCTCACTGTCCCATTTCGCAAGCATTGAGAGCGGCATCCAGCTGCTCATTCATAAAAGGATAACGAAAACAGTCCGTCCATGTATACAATAGGGGTTTGCGGCGCATCGAGGATTCGTTCCGCGTAACTAAAAAGATGGGCTGGAGGCCCGGCCGGTCTTCCTATCCAGGGAAGGCCGTATCCGAGCGCATTATCTGATTTGCTATATCGCGCTTGTTGTTGTTCACCTTATTCAAAAACGGACAGGCTACAAATACTCATCCGAAAAGTTGATTGAAGCTATGAACTATATTTCTTGCTCCAGCGAAAGCAAGATCAAAAAAGGGTTGATTCCGCTACATCTTTTTATCATTCCTCAAGGCCCGCAATCCCTTGTCTCGCTTGGGTTTGAGGGCCTTTCGTGCGGGTTTATCTGCCACAGTCGAGTTATAGCACCCATGACCAGTCATTGCAACATTATTCTTTCATATTCTTTCATATTCTTGCATTATCTGTAATAACTGTTGGTATACGCGTTAATCAAGTGGCGTTCCTGGCGGTCCGGTTCATCCTGGGCGCGTCTCGTGGTGAACATATAGTACGGGATGGCGACGGAGCGGTCGCCTCCGCGCTCGGCCATGAAATATACCAGCTCCATTTTCATCAGGAACGTCGTGTTGTTATGCTCGGCGTATTCCTCCGGCATCTCGCTGCAGAGGGTAAACAACGCCTCGTCGGCCGAGCATATCTCACGCGACTGGCCGGTGAGCCCCTCAGGAATCGCCAGCGTGCAGGACAGCTGCGCTATCCCTGCTCCGTCTATCAAGAACCGGGCGTAGTTCGACGCTATGACCGTTCCGTTATACACCCCCAGATAAAACACGACATAATCAGAGCCCCCTGTCTGGAGCTGGGTATAGATGCGCGAGAACGTGAAATTAAGATCCGCCGCCGCCGTCAGCTCCGTTAAAAACGCGTCGGCCCGCGCTTCCGCCTCTTCCTCTGTGATTTGCGGTATTACGGTTCCCGGTTCCCGCGCGGCTTCAAATGTCAGGTTGTTCTGGGTTAAAACCACGCGGCCTCTTGGAGAGGTCTTAATGGCGCGCTCGAAGCCCGATGTCTCCTGTACGTTTTCGCTGCCCAGCAAGAGCCCTTGCAATATCCCGTAATCAAAGGACGCGGTGCTCATCTGCCTGCGCGGCGAAAAATCCGATACGCCTTCAAACGACGCGTAGTTCGAAATATTGTTGCGTGCAAGCATTTGCTGTATCGCGTCTTCCTGGGCTGTCGTAAGCGAAAAGGCCCCTGCCCTTTCCATGTTTAGCAGATACACGACAGCGTTGAGGACTATCAGTATAATTATAACGGCGTTCTTTGCGCGTTCGGTGTGCATACTAGACTCCTACTCCCTCGCCACCGCCGTTACGATCTCCGCCCCGTCATACTCCAGGCTTATCGCCAGCGCGGGACGGGTGTTCCGGTCTACGGCGTAGGCCAGCTCCAGCAAGGTTATATCGCTGTAATGCGTATTTGTGATGCCGTGTCGGCTCATACTGCGCGCGGCTTCCGTATATTCAATCCTGCGCCCGTCGGGCTGGGAGGACATGTTTTCGAACCCCGAAGCGTATCGCCTGTAGCGTAAAACCCTGTCCCGGGACACCGTTACCTCCATCGCGGAGCGGAGCTTTAAATCGTTCTTGAGCGTACCGCTAAGACAAACGGGCAGTCCGTTGACGACATAATCAAAGTAGAAGACATAATCCGCGCCGTCCAAGGCGTAGTCCGAGAGAAAGTAGGCGTTTTGCAAAAACGTGTCACCGTCCAAGAAATGGACGGCTTCGGCATAGGCCGAGGCAAAATCGCTCAAATCGCGGTTTTGCGGTTTCCAGCTGGAATACTCAAGCAGCAGCCTGTGCTGATAACGGACTACCGTATGCCCGTCGTTAAAGGTATACGCCCCGCCTTCCTCGTCACCGCGCACGGCGGCGGCGTTGTCAAAATACCCGCCCAGCTTGTCCTTCACATTATTGATGTTGACGACGCTGCCGTCAAGGGGGCTAATATTCCTGATACTGTAATAATCGAAGCGGTCGGGATAGGACACCGGGAAAAACAGGAACCTGCTTAGGCTATTATCCAGTAAGGCCGCCGAAATGTAATACAGGCCGGGGGAAAGGGCTTCAAGGGCCAGGGTTTCGATGTCTTTTATCTCTGCGCCTGTTTCTTCCGATATCCCCGGTTCCTTCGCGGTATATATCCTGTCCGCCATACGCGCAAGGCCCGTAAGCCCTTCGGCGCGGAAAGCGCCCGAAACCGCGCCGCTGACGCTGAAGAACACATCAATCCCCGTATCGTTTTGGTAAAAGTAAACGCGGTCGAATCCGTCCGGCCATCCGCCCGGCACTGTGCCTTCTGTGCCAAACGCCTTTACGAAGGCTTCTATCGGCATAGAAAAACCGTAGTCAAAGACCAGGTCCGGCGGCCGTCCGTAATCCTCCGCCGGGCCGCGGCGCGGCGCGGCGGCCCCGTTTTCGATTAACAATGACAGCGCCTCGCGCCCCGTGAGGTACGCGGCGTCCCCGGCTATACCCTCATATAGGGGAAGGTACAGATGAGCGCCGGAAGCGCTGAGGATGCGCTTTGGCACAATCAGCTTTTCCAGCGAGGCGCGATTATCCCGCCTTCCGCCGCCGCCGTCGGAGAAGATGCTGAATATATCTAAATTGGGCAGCGCTAAAGCCGCTATGTCGTCAAACCATAGCTTTCGCGTCTGAATGACGCACAGGGCGGCCAAGCCGACAATAACGGCGTTTTTAAGCCACTTTATAATGCGCTGTTCACTGCCCACAAATATCACTCTTTCCACGGATATTTTATTGTAAAAAGTTACAAATGTCAAATGAAACGGATTTGTTTGATTTTCCCGGCATAGTCCTATATAATGACTTAGGGTGATCCATATGAGATCTCGGGTAATGCCGGGTATTGACCGCCTTGTGTCAAACAAGGGCAAATATAACATAAAAGACCGCCGGGCCGGTCTTATAACCAACGCTACGGGGCTTAACTCCGCGGGGCGGCCCACGGTTGACATTCTGGCGGAAATGACCCGCCTTACGAGGCTATTCGCGCCGGAGCACGGGATACGCGGCTCCCTCGCGGCGGGGGAGAAATTCGGCGGCGGCAAGGACGATATAACCGGCCTGCCCGTCATAAGCCTGTACGGGGAACAGCGGCGGCCCTCAAAGGACGCGCTGGAGGGCCTCGACATCCTGATATTCGATATCCAGGACGCCGGGGCGCGGTTCTATACATACCTTTACACAATGGCTTACGCGATGGAGGCCTGCGCCGAGCATAACCTTCCGATGATGGTATTGGACAGGCCGAACCCCGTCAACGCCGATACGGTTCAGGGCGGCATACTTAACCCGGATTTCCGCTCTTTTATCGGCTATTATCCCATTCCCCAGCGCTACGGCCTTACGATAGGCGAGTGCGCGCTGATGTTCAACCAAGAGTTCGGCATCGGCTGCGATTTAACGGTTGTGCCGATGGAGAACTACCGGCGGGCGATGTACTTTGGCGATACCGGGCTCTTCTGGGTTTTACCCTCGCCGGGGCTTCCCTCCGCCGAATCCTGTATACTCTATCCCGGCACATGCGTCTTCGAGGGAACCAATGTGTCCGAGGGCCGGGGAACCGCGAAGCCGTTCCAGGCAATAGGCGCGCCGTGGATAGACGCGGAGCGGCTGGCCCGGCGCATGAACGCGATGAAGCTGCCCGGCGCGTTTTTCCGGCCCCATTATTTCACGCCAAGCGCTTCAAAGCACGCGGGCGAACACTGCAAAGGCGTCGAGGTTCACTGTACCGACAGGGATGTTTTTGACCCTGTCGCGGCGGGAATTACGCTGCTGTTCGTTATCCGGGAGGATTACCCGGAATTCGCGTTCCTCCCGCCCGGCCACGAAGGCAGGAAGCCGATGATTGATTTGAACACCGGTTCCGGCGACATCCGGCTGGGCAAGAAAAGCCTTGAGGATATCCTGGACGGATACGCAAGGGATTCATCAAAATTTGCGGTTTTAAAGCAAGAATATCATATTTATGAATGAGGTGTGGTTATGAAACTGAGCGAAATGACGCTGGAGCAAAAGGTTGGCCAGGTTATATGCGCCGGGTATCCCGGCCCCGCTGCCGACGAGGGTATCAAGTCGTTGATACGGGACCGTCACTTGGGGAACATCATCCTCTTCCAGCGTAATTTTGAGGACTGCGGCCAGCTCTACGACACGATCAAGGAGCTGCAAGAGGAGGCTGCCAAGTCCAACGGAATTCCGCTGTTTGTTGGGATAGACCAGGAGGGCGGATACGTTACCCGTTTGTGGAACGGCGCGACAGTCTTCCCCGGGGCAATGGCCTGCGCCGCGACGGGAAACCCGGAGTACGCAAAGCTCATAGGGAGCAGTATGGGCGCGGAGCTAAAGGCCCTCGGCATCAACATCAACTTCGCGCCGGTGCTGGATATCAACACAAACCCCGATAACCCCGTCATCAACACGCGTTCCTACGGGGACGATAAGGAAACCGTGGCCGCTTTCGGCGCGGCCTGCTGCGAAGGGCTGCAGAAACACGTCCTTGCCGCGGCGAAGCATTTCCCCGGCCACGGAGACACCCACCAGGACACGCATTTGACCTTGCCCACGATGGACTTCCCTAAGGAAAGGCTGGACAGCGTGGAGCTGTACCCCTTTATTAAGCTGGTTGAGAGCGGCGTTAAGGCTATTATGACTTCCCATGTCATCTACCCCGCGTACGACGATTCCGGCGTCCCCGCGACGCTGTCGGAGCCGATCCTTACCGGTATTCTGCGGAACCGCCTGGGCTTCGAGGGGATTATCATAACGGACTGCATGGAAATGAACGCGATAAAAGATTTCTACGGCACGGTCGAGGCCTCTAAGAAGGCCCTGGCCGCCGGGGCGGATATAGTCCTAATATGCCATACGAAGGAACGGCAGGCCGAGGCTATCGAAGCCCTGAAGCAAGCCGTTATGGAAGACCCCGCGCTGATGAAGAAGCTGGACGCCGCCGTGGAGCGGATTCTGCGTTATAAAGCGGAGCTGCCCGAAACGCCGTCTAAAGAAGAAATGGCGGAAAGGTTCGAGCTTGGAATACATCGCACCTATTCGGAGAGTGTCGCGCAAAAATCGATAACCCTGTACCGGGGTGTTCTTGAGCCATTCGGCGCTGACGAGGCTATGAACGCTGTCTTCTTCAATACCAGCACGGGCCTTACCGGCGTTGAGAACCGCAGCACACGCGGCAGGGGAGATTTGGAAGGCTCGTTCAAAGCGGCCTTTAAACAGGCGAATATGCTGAGTATGCCCGCCGACCCCGGCGCAGAATTGACAAATAAGCTCATGGGTAACTTGCAAAAAGACGCGAGGACGGTTATATTTTCATTTAACGCGTCCACGTTCCCCGGCCAGGCCGAAGCGATCAACAGGATTCTTGAAGCCCAGCCCGGCGCTTTGGTCGTCGCTATGCGCTCGCCTTACGACATTCATAGGTTTGAACAGGTTAAGAACTATGTTCTCGCTTACGATTATACGCCTCCGGCGATTGACGCCGTTGTGGCGGCGCTGCAGGGGCAGTTCGAACCCAGCGGTAAATCGCCGGTGGGACTAGAACCGAGATAAAGAAGAACACAGAACCCAGAAAGTTAGTTTAAAAGTACGGCGCTACGCTTGCGCTCCAGCTCAACGATCTGCCGTATGTCATCCGGGTTCGCGCAAGCGCGAACTTGAGCGTTCAAGAGAGTAGCGGCATGAATGGAAGTCCGATAGCGAAGGACCTTTTTCGCGCTTTTCGTGCCTTTCGTGGTTAAAAAGTGAACGCTTAAGTTCATACATTAATTTACGGACTTCACAACCATGTTTAATTTAATCACCACCGATATTTCAGCAGTAATTATCTGGGCTCTGGGCCCTCGGCTCTCGGCCCTAGTAGGCTCTCGGCCCTCGGCTCTTAGCCCTAGTACGGAGGACACAAATGAGTGAATTTTCGACATTATCGACGGAACAGCGCAACCAAGACACCCTTATGATCGACAGGGTTTCGACGCTGGAGATGCTTGGGATGATTAACGACGAGGACGCGAAAGCGGCCCAAGCGGTAAGGGCGGAGCTGCCCAACATCGCGAAGGCTGTGGACAGGATAGCCGAGGCCTTCAAAAAAGGCGGCAGGCTCTTCTATGTGGGCGCGGGCACCAGCGGGCGCGTCGGGATATTGGACGCCTCCGAATGCCCCCCGACGTTCGGGGTGCCTCACGGAATGGTCATCGCGCTGATAGCGGGCGGGTCCGAATCCATGTTCGCCGCCGTCGAAGGCGCCGAAGACGACACCTCGCTCGGGATAGCGGACATGCAGGCCAGAGGCGTCGGCGAAAACGACGTGGTCGTGGGCATATCCTCCAGCGGGCGCACGCCTTATGTGCTGGCGGCCATAAAAGAATCAAAGGCCGCCGGGGCCTGCACAGTTGGGATAAGCAACGCCGCGAATTCCCGCGTCGGGGCCGTCAGCGATATCGCGATAACGCCGATTGTAGGGCCGGAGGCCCTGACAGGCTCCACCCGGATGAAGGGCGGCACCTCGCAGAAGATGGTGCTGAACATGCTCTCCACCGGCGCGATGATACGCATTGGCAAGAGCTTTGGCAATCTGATGGTTGACGTTACTCCGACGAGCAAAAAGCTGGAAGACCGCGCCGTAAGGATCGTAGACGAAGCGACCGGAGCGGGGCTGGAGCGTTCAACAGAGGCCCTGCGCGAAGCGGGGAACAGCGCGAAACTGGCCATTGTTATGCTTAAGACGGGGCTTGACCTTTCCGAAGCCATAGTCAGGCTGGAGGAATGCGACGGCTTTGTCTCCCGTGCCGTTGAGGCTTGAAAATGCTGTATTTAGGCATCGACGGCGGCGGGACGAAGAGCGCGTACACGCTTATTGACGGCGAAGGCAGGGTTGTAAAAGAAGGCATAAGCGAGGGCTTGAACACTCACGCTATCGGCGCGGAGCGGGCAGCAGAGAATCTAGCCCTAGGGCTGGAGCGGTTATTAGGCGCGGTGCCCGCCGTCAACGATCTTTCCGCGATATGCCTTGCCTGTGCAGGGCTGGGCAGAGCAACCGACAAAGCAACCTGGGCCGGGATTTTTTCACATTTGGATATAACCTGCCCCGCCCTGTTTGCTTCGGATATAGAAGCGGCACTGATGGGCGGATTACATAAACGAACCGGGATAGCGGTGCTGTCCGGCACGGGTTCCATTGCGGCCGGGTATGACGAAAGCGGAGCGTTCGCCAGAGCGGGCGGCTTCGGCCATATAATAGGCGACGAAGGCAGCGCTTATGACATCGGGCGGCGGATACTTAACGCCGTAGTGAGGGCTTATGACGGCCTTGCCCGCCCGACGGTCTTGACCGGGCAGGTTTTAAGCAAACTGGGCCTTGCCGATGTGCCAGACCTGGTGCCTGTAATTTATGGATACAAGGACAAAAAGGATATAGCGGCGTTCGCGGAGCTGCTGGGCCCCGCGCTGGCGGCGGGCGACGAAGCCGCTGCGGAGATAGCGGAAGCGGCGGCGCAAAGCCTTGCGGAGCTGGGCGCGGCTGCGGCGCGGAAGCTGGGCTTTGCCGGGGGATTCGATATGACCACGGGCGGCGGGATTTTGACAAATAATGCGTATATTTATAAACGCTTTGCTGAGATGATAGCGGAGGCCCTGCCCGAGGCGAGGCTTGTTAAACCTAAGTCGCCGCCCTCATATGGGGCGGCGCTGATGGCTCTGCTAGAGCCGAGATAAAGAAGAACACAGAGCTCAGATGTAGAGCGCAGAAAAAGAAGAACACAGAGCCCGGACAATTACTTTAAGAAAGGCGCGGGGCTAACGGCTGCCGCTCTTTCTGCAGTAGTCATCTGAGCTCTGGGTTCTTCTTTATATCGGCTCTAGCTCCCGAAGCCCGCCGTCTTCTCCGCCGC
>JAISVU010000433.1 GCA_031271375.1 Clostridiales bacterium
GGAATTTCTTAGAAATTGATTTCCGTGTCTTCTTTTAAATATTTATTGACAAAAGCAAAAAATGTTGTATAATAGTCCATACGGCCCATTGGTCAAGTGGTTAAGACGCAGCCCTCTCACGGCTGAATCAGGAGTTCGACTCTCCTATGGGTCATTTTTTCATGCTTACCTTGTTGTTTCATCTTCTTAAAATAGCTTTTTGAAACATATTTTTCCGTAAGCACGTCAATAATATTGTAATAGATATCCATTCCGTGGTATAATCCATATCAGGAACAAGCAAAAATGAAAAGGAGCTTGATCAGCATGAACATTAACCGACGTTTACGCCGCGCTCTTTCCGCAGTATTGACGCTCGCGGCTGTGCTGGCCTTAGGGCTGCCGGTTCTTGGAATGAATGCCGTTGACGCGATTACGGCTTCCCTCGCGGATAAAACGCCCGCCTTCAATGCCTTCACCGGAACCGTTATCGAACTGCGGCAAAACGATGAAGACCCATCGCGCACCTATGTGATGCTGGAAAACGCCGACGAGGAACTGGTCAACTTCGTTCTCGCCGGCGCCACCTACCTTCCCGACGGCCTTGCGATAGAGGAAGGGCTTATGCTCACCGGGTACTACGACCTCAGGAAACCGGCCGTTATGATCTATCCTCCCCAGTACGAGGCCGTGGCTTTCTGGGTTCCGGGGAATGAGCCGCCGTTTGTCAAGGTTGACATTTTCGACGCCGACTGGGTCAGCTCCGACGGCCTGCTCAAGCTGGTGGACTATGTACCCGCCGAGGATGTAACGGATAAGACGCTTATGGTATTCTACGACGTGTCCACAAGGAGCATCCCCTCACAGACGTCCCCTGTAAGCGTTGTTGTCTTAGGCGAAGCCGCGACTCAAGCGGAGCCTCCGGAGATTCCCGCTGCGGGAACCGGCGTGCCGCTGATGGTAAACGGAGCTTTGGTGCAAGAGATACCGCTGACCTTTGCCGAGGACGGCGCGATAATAGTTCCGTTGTACTTGGTGTGTCAGGGTCTTGAAGTGAACCTCGGCTGGGACGGCGAAAACCAGGTTGCTTTGGTAGCCGACACTTATCCCGTCGTCATCGGTACGGACGGCGTTATTATTGAAGACCGCACCTACGTTACGCTGGACTTCTTTACCGGTGTTATGGGTCTTAACGCCGCTGAATTCGCGGACGGGCAGATTCAGATCAATGAATAATAAAAAATAAATAATGATTAAATGAAAACATTTCGTGAGCTGGTTTCTTTGGCGGCGGTGTTCATTCTGGCGAGCTTCGGGTTGCTGTTCGCCGCGAACGTCCGGGCCGGGTCAAGCGAACCGTTTGAAGGCACGGACGCCGTGATTGTGCTGGGCTGCGGCTTGAACGGCCGCTCCGTCAGTCTAATGTTGAGGCACAGGCTGGATAAGGCTCTGGAATATTATACGGCTAATAAAGGAACGGTTATCGTGACATCGGGGGGTCAAGGCGACGACGAGCCTGTCGCCGAGGCCCTCGCGATGCGGGATTACCTTGTTGGCAAAGGCGTACCCTCCGATGATATAATAATGGAGGATAAGTCTACAAGCACAAACGAGAATTTCTTGTTCTCAAAGGAAAAGCTGGACGAGCGGTTTGGCCGGGACGGGTACACCGCTCTCTTCGTTACCAGCGACTTCCATGTCCTGCGGTCGGGGATATACGCGGAGCGGGTCGGCCTATCCATACAGGGCCTGGCCGCTCCCTCCGTGCCCCATCTGCTCCCTATGATGTATATACGTGAGTATTTGGCTCTAATGTGGTATTATGTGATTGACGCTTGGGGGATATAACATGAAGGAAAAACTGCGCGAAATAGTGGATACGCTGTCGGAGCGGCTTGCTGCCGCGTCCGCGCTTAAAGAGGTTGAAGACCTGCGCGTTTGGGCGCTGGGCAAAAAGGGAGAGCTGACCCAGATACTCAAAGGGATGGGAGCCCTAAGCCCTGAGGAACGCCCTGCGGCCGGCCAGATAGCCAACGAGGCCAGGGTAAAGATAGAATCCATGCTTGAGACCGCCGCCTCCACGCTGCGGATTGCGGAGCTGGAGCGTCGCATAAAGGACGAAGATATCGACATCACAATGCCCGGCAGAGCCCCGGAACGCGGTTCCCGCCATCCAATGACCGCCGTTATAGACGAGATGAGCCGTTTGTTCGTTGGAATGGGCTTTGAAATAGCCGAAGGGCCGGAAATTGAAACGGATTATTATAACTTCGTCGCGCTGAACATCCCCGAACAGCACCCGGCGAGGGACGACCAGGACACCTTTTACTTCGAGGGCAATGGTAATTTCATGCTGCGCACCGCGACTTCGCCGGTTCAAGTCCGCGTTATGGAGAGCCAAAAACCGCCTATCCGCATTATCTGCCCCGGGAAGGTTTTCCGCTCCGACGACGTGGACGCCACGCATAGCCCCGTCTTCCATCAGATCGAAGGGCTTGTTGTTGATAAAGGCATCACGCTGGGCGATTTAAAGGGCGTGCTTACCGTCTTCGCTAAAGAGGTCTTCGGGGACAAGGCCGTCGTGCGGTTCAGGCCCCATTACTTCCCGTTCACCGAGCCCAGCGCGGAAATGGACGTGCGCTGCTTCTCCTGCGGAGGCGCGGGCTGCCGCGTTTGCAAGGGCGAAGGCTGGATAGAGCTGCTTGGCTGCGGCATGGTGCATCCAAAGGTGCTTTCTATGAGCGGAATCGACCCTGAGATATACTCCGGCTACGCTTTCGGCATGGGCCTTGAGCGCATAGCGATGCAGCGTTACGGTATACTGGACATGCGGCTGATGTTTGAGAATGATGTGAGGTTCCTTAGGCAGTTCGCGTAATCCGTATCAATACCACACTACATCGTTATCCTCGGTTCGCCGCAGTTCCTCTCTCAAGACTTCCAGCGCCGAGGTGCTGTCGCGCTTTGTTTTTGCACAACCAGCACCTCTCGTCATTCCTATTTTTCTTCAGTATGATATTTACTGTAGCTTATTTCCAATCTATTAACAAGATAATTTATTAACTCAGCCCTAAGAGAAAAGTTGCGGGTGTAACCCCAGCAAGAATTCTTCAGCCCTTATCGCCGTTCCGCCCACAACCAGCGACAAGGCCTCGGGGTACAGGCGTTTGAACGCCAAACCGCCTCCAGCATTTTTTACTCTGCCGCTTTTCACTTCAATCGCAGTGAGGCGGCTCCCTTTTTTAATCACGAAATCTACTTCGTTGTTACGTTCGCGCCACCAAAAGACCTCAAAACCCTCTTCTTTGCCCCTGGCAAGCAAGTAAGCTCCGACCGCGCTCTCAATAAGCCTGCCCTTGTCCATCGGGTTAGCCAGCAAGCGGCGCCGGTTTGCGCCGTCCGCATATGTCATCAGGGATGTGTCGTACACCATAAGCCGCGGCGAGCTCTTACGGGCGCGTATCTGATTGCCCGAATACTTGCGCAGGCCTGTGAGCATGTTCGCCTTATCGAGAAGACCGAGATAATGCGCCAGTGTGACCGTGTTCCCCGTGTCCTGGAGCTGCCCCAATATCTTCGTATAAGAGAGTTCCTGCGCGCTGTAGCTTGACCCGAGCATAAACAGCTGACGCAGCAGCGCGGGCTTTTTTACCGCCTCCATCATCAGGATGTCCTGGGATATCGTCGGCTCAACGATCGACATACCCATGTACCTTGCCCAGCGCTGTTCGTCCTTGATTAAGGCCGCGGCCCCGGGATAACCGCCAAAGAAGATAAAATCCTCAAAACTGTACCCGAACGCTTCTTTACATTCGGAAAAACTCCAATGCGGCGAGTAGAGTATCTCAAACCTGCCCATCAAGGATTCAGCAAGGCCCCTTTGTAACATGAGCGACGACCCGGTAAGGATTACCTTCAAGGGTACGCCGAGCCTTGTGTCCTCGTCCCATAACAGTTTTACGATGGACGACCAATTAACGATTTTTTGAATTTCATCGATTACTAAAACAGCTTCGGATTGTTGTGCCAAAATCCGGGCTTGCTGCCACTCATTGCGTATCCATTCCGGCGAGGCAAGGTTAGCGTCGTCCGCGCTGGTAAAATAGTTAAAATGACTATCCAATTGCCTCATAATAGCTAAATATGCTAAGTTCTTCTCCTAAACTCTTTTCCTCCGTGTCTCTGTGCCTCTGTGTGAAATAATAAAAATCACAGGGAAGAGACTAAAGACAGCGGCACACGGGACTCTCCTGCAAGCCGGATGTTTTTTCCACACGGAGGCACAGAGGCACAGAGAGAATATAAAAATTAGTTTAGGGATTATGAGCCGTCTGGATAGCCATAATAGTTAAACGCCTTAAATTTGTCGAGAGCCTGAAGGACAGCTGTGGTCTTCCCCGTTTGCCTGGGGCCGGTGATGATTTGTATAAATTTGCGGGGTTCGCTCAACCTGTCTGTAATCTGCGAAACAAGTCTGCGCGTGAACATTCAAGCCCTCCATACATTTTACTCATTATACTACACAAATTACTCATTAAACTTTACTATATACTCATTATATGGTAAATATTCAAAATGTCAAGTAACATCCGCTCTTGCATTCAGCGGCAAAAAATGTTAAACTTACTGTAGACATTTTGAATGAAGGGGCGTATTGCAGATGAAGTATGGGAATTTTGACGACACACACAGGGAATATGTGATTAATACTCCCTTCACCCCGCTGCCGTGGATCAACTACCTGGGATGCCAATCCTTTTTCGGGCTTATTTCGAACACCGGGGGCGGTTACAGCTTCTACCGGGACGCCAGGCTCCGCCGCCTGACGCGGTACCGTTACAACGGCGTACCCAGGGACGCGGGCGGAAGGAACTTCTACATAGACGCGGGAGGGGAACCCTGGAGCCCGGCCTTCCTGCCGGCGCGGACGCGGCTTGACAGCTATAAGTGCAGGCACGGCTTGGGCTATACGGTGTTTGAATCAGAAAAGGAAAACCTTGCGGCGGAGCTTACCTGTTTTGTGCCGATGGATGAAAACTGCGAGATTAACCGGCTAAAATTAACTAACAACGCTGGCGACGCTAAAAAGGTAAATGTGGTCAGCGCCGTCGAGTTCTGCTTATGGGACGCCGCGGACGATTCCACAAACTTCCAGCGCAATTACAACACCGGCGAGGTTGAAGTTAAAAACGGGATTATATACCATAAAACCGAGTACCGCGAACGCAGGGATCACTACGCCTTCTTTGGCGTAAACCGCTCCCCGGACGGGTTTGATACCGACAGGGACAGCTTTCTCGGCCCCTTTAACGGATGGGACAAACCCCAGGCCGTTACCGCGGGGAAGAGCGGAAACACTGTAGCCCACGGCTGGGCTCCGATAGGAAGCCATAGGCTGGAGCTGGATATAGCGGCGGGAGAGAGCGTTTCTATAATCTTCGTCTTGGGGTACATTGAAAACCCGAAGGGCGAAAAATGGGAAAGCCCCGGCGTAATCAACAAGAACAGGGCTATTGATATGATGAACCGGTTTAGCGGCGACGAAGCGGTTGACGCGGCGCTGGGGGTCTTAAAAACTTACTGGGACGGTCTGTTGAACCGATTCAATGTCCGCACAGGCGATGACAAGCTGGACAGGATGATCAATATCTGGCACCAATACCAGTGCATGGTAACATTTAATATGAGCCGCAGCGCCAGCTATTTCGAAAGCGGCATAGGACGCGGCCTAGGTTTCCGGGATTCGCTGCAGGACATTTTAGGTTTCGTCCACATGGTGCCCGAGCGGGCCAGGGCGCGTATCCTTGAGGTCGCGGCGATACAGCACCAAGACGGCGGCGCGTGGCATCAATACCAACCGCTCACCAAGCGCGGCAATGCGGATATAGGCGACGGGTTCAACGACGACCCGCTGTGGCTTGTGGGCGCTGTCAGTGCGTACCTTAAAGAGACGGGAGACAGGTCTATCCTAGACGAGAGCGTTCACTTCGACAATACCCCCGGGACGGAACGCCGCATGATAGAGCATTTGAAGCGCAGCATTAACTACGCGCTGTTAAGGTTAGGCCCTCACGGTCTGCCGCTTATCGGCAGGGCGGACTGGAACGACTGCCTCAACCTTAACCTGATGGAATGCGAAACCGGAACAAGCTTCCAGACCGCGCCTAACGGCAGGTCAGACACGGCGGAGAGCGTCCTTATTGCCGCGATGTTCATTAAATACGGCGCCGAATACGCCGAGATATGCGAAATGCGCGGGGACGACGCCGAAAAAAAGCGTATAACCGACGAGGTTTCACATATGCGGAGAGCCATTATGGAAAACGCCTGGGACGGGGAATGGTTCATGCGTGCATATGACGGCAAAGGCCGCAAGGTAGGGAGCCGCGAATGCAAGGAGGGCCAGATATACATCGAGCCCCAGGGTTTTGGGGTGATGGCGGGCCTCGGCCATGAGGACGGGAAGGCGCTGCGCGCTCTGGAAAGCGTAAATAAACGGCTTCTAACCGAATACGGCGTCTGCCTGCTGGACCCCTGCTATTCCGTTTATAATCAAGACCTGGGGGAGATCAGCAGCTACCCGCCGGGATACAAGGAGAACGGCAGTATATTCTGCCACAACAATCCCTGGATCAGCATCGCCTGGGCGGAACTGAACCGGCCCGACGAAGCCTTTGATATCTATAAGCGCATCTGCCCCGCCTATCTTGAGGACATCAGCGATATCCACCGCACCGAGCCATATGTCTACAGCCAGACGATAGCGGGCAAGGAAGCCCCCACAGCAGGCGAGGCAAAGAACAGCTGGCTTACCGGCACCGCAGCCTGGACCTTTGTCAACGCAAGCCAGTACCTCCTGGGCATCCGCCCCACGCATAAGGGCCTAATGATAAAGCCCTGCCTGCCCGAGCGGTTCCAGGAGCTTAAAATAACCCGCCTCTTCCGCGGCGTCGTTTACGACATAACGGTAAAACGCGGCGCAAAAAAGGGTATACTGGCGGACGGAAAGGCTTTGGAAGGGAACATAATACCCATACCGGAGGGTTTGGAAACCGTCAGCGTGACGGTGACAATATAGCAATATTTTGATGAAAAGAAGCGCCGTATCCCCCTACGCCGCTTCTTTTCATACTCTTATACAGTATCGTAATCATCTCTATATAATACATATATCTCGCCGTTATAATTTTCCCTGATATATTTATACCACCGATAATTCTTGAACCGTGCCATGACGCGTTTCTTTTCTATAGATGTACACAATATAAAAATGACACCTTCATTTCCCGAACTCTTGTATTTTTCGAACTCCTGATATGTACAAGCCAGCTGATGAAAAGCGTGATCCCACTCCGCTCGGCAGCATCTTCGACTACGCGGTAAGTCTTCACCTTTCAGCTCAATAAACCTTGTGGTAAACTGTATGTCAGCAGCACTCATTAGAATATAGTCACATCGCGGTTCGCCAAGACGTTCCTCATCGGGAATAAAGTATATAAACTCCTTTCGCGAGGGATTATGCGCCTGGTATAAGGCATAGGAACCGCTTGAATAATCATCCAGCACAATTGGATTGTCGCTGGTTTTATAACCTGTCAGAGGTATAAGAGCATAAATCATTGTTTAGCCTCTGAATATAAACGCAGCATCTTTTCATACTCCGTATCCTGTGCCGAGGCTACCGCATCTAATTCCGCTATATCAATCATTGCCAGGTCCACGTCTTTAATGTCCCTGCATTTCCCTTGTTCAAGAATATATGAGGAAAATGCTTCCGGTTCAATCCAGCTTTCCTTTTGAATAATTTGGTTAAGCTTACTCTGTAAAGATTCAAATTTCCCGCATTTGCCCGCATAAATGAGATTGTTAAACGACGATAAGATATAGGGGCTATGTGTTGTGATAAGCACCTCGCTATTTGTATAATTACCGAAAGCCGCCACACTCTTGGCCAGCATATATTGCGCTTCGGGATGCAGATGAGCTTCGGGTTCTTCTATGATAAGCAGGCATTTACGCTTTTCAATGGAATAAAGGCATAATAAATTCAACAGCCACAAAACCTCCTGCTGGCCGGAAGACGCATAAGAAATTTTTACCTTTTTATTATTTTTAATTCTAATATACTCGCCAGACTTATCAACTTCATATGAGCCTTTTAAAATATTACGGGTTAATTCAAATATACAATCGTTTTTATTGCTTCGGTCTTGCTTATTGAACATTTCATGTATCTGCGGGCTTAGATATCTTTGGCGTGTACGGTTTACCTCGTAAATATAGTTTCTTGTAGGAGCATCAACAAAATCGTATTGAGCGAAGGGTTCGTCAGGGTTCATACTCCTCATTTCGTAGCCTTGAATTAACTGTAATAAAGGCTGGTTCGACAAGAAAGCTCTTCCTGCCGGGATATAGATCACATTTGAGTTGTCACAAAAAATAGTTCTAAGCTCGCTAATAATATCCTTTTTCTCTTCACCTTCGTTAAGGATATTTTGATAAATATCATACGCATTATCCTTGTCTATAGATAAATATCTTTGCGCTCTTTGATAAACAGATTCTATTTTCTTATCCAGATCATGGCTTAAAACTATTTCTAAGAAATAATTATTGATAGAAGAGGGTTTTATTGAAACATTTTTACCATCGTCATAAGAATAAGTAAGGTCAAAGTTTCCCAATAATTTTGTTTCGCCAAAAATACCAGTAAACTTTCTGCGAAGCAAAGAAAGGCAAGTGTTCCTTACGCCTCGCCAATCATCACTTTCTGTTTTGAAAACTACACTAATGAATTCATCGCGTAATGTCCTAAAAAAATAAAAAAGTTTCGCAAGCGTACTTTTTCCGCTAGCTTGCTCACCCAGTAAAAAAATAAATCTGTCTGACTGCATTTGAACATTTACTAACGGCCCAAAGTTTTTTACCGAAATGCTGTGCATTAATAACCTTCCTTTCATTTCTAGGCGTCGCATACAGTATATATCTCTGTTAATCAAAAATCAACTTATATTTCAAAAGCTCAAAAGGGGATTAAGCCACCGCTCAATCCCCGCTTTTTCATGATGCGCATAACCTAGAAAAGCCCGCTGTACAGCAGCCCGTAGCCTGTCATGCTGCCGTAGAGGTTGTTGCCGTAAGCGCTGTTGTAGCTGAACGAGCTCCCATAGCCACTGGAATTGCCGGCGTCCGTCTTCGTCGCGCCGAGGTAGATGTTCGGCGTGCTGTTTACAGAACGCGCCGTCTGCTTAACCGCCGCCGAGAAGCCCGTGGCGGAGTATCCGCTGGCTCCCATCGCCCGCGCCATTGAGCCGTTTTCGATGGAGCTCTTTGCCTTATCCTCGTCAATGCTGAGATACCCGTTGCTGTCGGCTTTAATCCCCACGCCGGCAAGGCCCGCCGAATAGCTCTTGTATGCCTTTGTCAGCTGATCCACAATCTTGTCGGAACCCGTGGAATTATAAGCCTTCGCGGTTTTGAGCAGTTCGTTATAACCGTTGATGAAATCCTTAACGCCGCTCATTATCGTGTCGGTGTCCGTTTTAACGCCGACCTTCGCGGTTCCCGCTTCTTTCAGCGTGGCTGTGATGCCATTGCCGAGGGACACATCGTTCGCAGCCGAGCTTAACTCAGCGCCGCCGTTCACGCTGTACCTGGCGTCTTGGGCTTGCACGTCAACCCTATCCGCGCCTAAAGACGATATAAGACCGTTCTCAGTCCTGTCGGCTATCTGGAAGTCCGCGTTCGCGCCGGTCTTTTCAGACTGGATCGTCAGGAAACTCTCGCCAGTCTTCGTATCGTGGCTGACAAAGGCGTTAAGCCCAATGCCCTTTTTGTTGATCGCATCCGCTACGCGCATTTGGGCGGTGAGGTTATTGTCGCCCTCCTCAATCTTTACGTTGAGGTTATGTGTCTCGCCGCCTACGGTGATGTCGAAAGCGAATGTCCCCGACGACGCCGGTTTCGCGGCGGAGTCCACCCTATTGCCCACATTCTTTTGGGCCATAGCTATCTGTTGTACATCCACATTTAGCGTCTTGCCCGTGTTGACCACAGCGTTGTTGACGCTTTTAACCTCCAGCGTCTTGCTGTTGTCAAGCGACCCCATCAGCGTTTTGAACAACGGGGGATACTTGCTCGTCATCTTGTCCGACGCCGCAAGCAAGTCCCCGGAGACGCTTTTGATGTCGGAGATATACTCCTTAGCCGATTCGGACGTAGGGGAAATGTTCTTGCCCCTATTGCCCCAGTCTGATAGGGCTTCGCTAGACCATGAGCGGTTGTTAATCCCGTTAAGGAAGCTCATGCCGTCCGTCCCGCCTATGCTGCCAGACCCGCCGAAAAAGGAGCCTACAACAAGGCTGTTCATCGCGTTTATCCCGGTAAGACCGCCGTTGTAACCGTTAAGCCTGCTAATATCAATTCCTGCCATCTCTCTCACCCCCTCCCTGGGTTGAAAAATATACTCCAATACTTATATCGGTAGATATTGGTATTTTATCATAATGATTTAAGAAAATCCACAACATTATTTTTTGAGTTGGCGCATGGACATTAAAAGAGGCGGATACTTTATCCGCCTCCAAACAATGTTTATTATTCATTTGAGGACTTCGTCCGCTCAATACCAGCCTCTCAGCTTCATTACCTTCGCGATCTGCGATATGGAGTACATGTACGCCGCGGTACGCATAGACACGTTATGGCTTGTCTTAAATGCGTAGATGTCGTTGAAGGCCTTGACCATCGCGATCTCTTCCTTCTCGGCCACTTCGGCGTCGCTCCAGTAGTACCCGTAAAGGTTCTGCACCCACTCGAAATAGGAGACGGTCACGCCGCCGGCGTTGGCCAGCACGTCTGGAACCACGGTTATCCCCTTATTATTCAGAACCTCGTCGGCCTCGGTGGTGACGGGGCCGTTGGCGCCTTCGACGATGAGCTTGGCGTTGATCTTGTTCGCGACCTCGACGGTTATCGCGTTCTCCAGCGCGCAGGGCAGCAGAACGTCAGCCTGCATCGACCAGAACTCATCGGCCGTAATTTCTTTCGTCTTGGAGTAGCCTTTGATCGAACCCTTGTTCTGGGATTTATACTCCAACAAGTCCTTGCAGTCGATACCGTCGGGGTTATGCAGGACACAGTCCCACTCCATGATGGCTATAATCTTGCCGCCCAGCTTTTCAGCGCACAGCGCCGAGTGCGAACCCACGTTGCCGAAGCCTTGCAGCAGGACGGACGCGCCTTTAATATCGGCGCCTTTGGCCTTCATCGCTTCACGCGCCGATATCGCGACGCCCAGCCCTGTGGCCTGCGTGCGGCCTTTGGAGCCGCCGAACTCAACGGGCTTCCCCGTGATAACGCCGATAGCGCTGTGCCCCGCGAACTTGTTATATTCGTCCACCATCCACGCCATGATCTGCCCGTTGGTGTTCACGTCGGGTGCGGGGATATCAACCTTTTCGCCTATCATTTTATGGATCCCGGCGATATAACCCCTGCTCAGGCGCTCAAGCTCCCCCTGGGACAGCGTCTTAGGGTCTACCGCGACGCCCCCCTTGCCACCGCCGTAGGGTATGCCTGTAATGGCGCATTTGATAGTCATCCAGGTACTCAGCGCTTTAACCTCGTCCAGGTTCACGTCGGGATGGAAGCGTACTCCCCCTTTATAAGGGCCGACGGCGTCGTTATGCTGGCTGCGGTAGCCGGTGAAGACCTTGGTCGATCCGTCGTCCATCTTGACGGGGATGCTGACTTCAATGACCCTGTGAGGGTTCTTCAGCAGTTCGTAAACGGCCGGATCCAGGCCCAGCTTGTCGCAGGCGTCCTTGATTTGGATCTGCGCGCTGACTAACGGGTTTAGGGTTTCCATAACACACCTCCGAATAATTTAAAACACGCCTTCATTGTACCAAGTTTGCTCAGGATTTGCAACATATAAAAGGGCATAAAAAGAAGCTACTGGTGAGATTCGAACTCACGACCTGCGCATTACGAGTGCGCTGCTCTACCCCTGAGCCACAGTAGCGTAAAAAGAAGAACCGAGAGACAAGAACCAAAAACCAAGAAAATCAACTTCGGTTATTATACAGGATATACAATGCAAATGTCAAGGTATTTTCACTGCTGATATGAATAACTAATTATAATGGCTATCCCCTTGACTAAGCGAAGAAAAAGCGTAGAATAATGGCAGTGATCAGTTCACCTATAACTTACGGCAATTAGGCATTTTTTACCGGCTATTTCCGATTTACTGAGCGAGAGGGTGATAGCTATTCAAACTATTTTCATTGGTACGAACGGGTATTATTCGACATTATCCGAGGCGCTTCTTGCCGTACCCTATCGCCGGCGGGCTATTCTAAACTTGGCTTCCGGAATCTACCGCGAAAAGGTATTCTGCGAGAAACGGAACATCACAATAACAGGGGCCGGCCCGGGTAAAACCGTGATCGCCTGGGGCGACGGCGCTTATCACAAACACGCTGACGGACGCAATACAGGAACCTTTCGCAGTTACACCGCTTTCTTCGGCGGCGAGCGGTTAAGACTGGAGAACCTCAGCGTCATAAACGAAGCGGGCGACGGACGCGAGGCGGGCCAGGGCATCGCCGTTTACGCGGATGCCAGAGAGGCGGTCTTTAAGAACGTGGAGTTTATCGGGAGGCAGGATACGCTTTTCCTGGCCCCTTTGCCAAAGAAAGAACGCATTGTAGGCGGATTTCTAGGGCCGAGGGCATTGTCGCCGCGGGTCTTGACCCGTCAGAATTTTATAGACTGCCGTATCGAAGGCGACGTAGACTTTATCTTCGGCGGGGCTGATGCGGTCTTTGACCGCTGTGAAATTATCTCCAGGGACAGAGGAGAGGCGGTAAACGGCTACGCCGCCGCGCCTTCGGGCTTTTCCGGCGGTCTTGGGCTTGTGTTCAGGGACTGCCGTTTCACCTCCCCGGACTGCCGGCCCGGTTCGGTTTACCTGGGAAGGCCCTGGCGGCCACATGGAAAAGCCGCGCTATTACGATGCTTTATTGGCGAGCATATTAACCCGGCTGGGTGGGCTTCATGGGGCTCGGGTAAGAACCTTGCCTCTTTTTCGGAATACGCGAACTCCGGCCCCGGAGCGTCATTGGATAACAGGGCTGATTGGGTTGTTAAACTGGACGCCGCCCAAGCCGAAATCCTGGACAAGCGAGCTAGCGAGCATGTGGAGCGTCTTAAAAAAGCCTTGCATTATTAACCAAGCTAATATATAATACAGACGGGGTTGCCGCGCCCATAACAAAAAGATGCGGAGCAGCGTTTACTACGGAAAGGGGGAGCCACCCATAGCAAATAATGGCACAATCTCAGTATTAAACGCGCGGCGCCAGCCGATAGGCGTAACCTATCCCAAGCGGGCCAAAGGCTTGGTTAAAAAAGGCAGGGCGCGCTATTTAGGCGAGATGACTATCATGCTTGACGAAGACGCCGCCACGGCGCGTCCGCCGGTCGATCTAAAGGAATCGGAGGACAAGATGGATAACATATCTCTAAGCCCTGATAAAATTATAGACAACGACGGAAACGTCGTGACAGAAGAGCCGGTGACGGCAACAGAACCCCAGGCGTCAGCGCTTGACAGTATCCTCAAACGTATCGATACTATCGTTGGCGAGAACGCGTACATCCTGAAGGCCATCGAAAGCGTCAACGATATCGACACTTCCGACGGCAATCATCAATCGGTAGGCTTAAAGGCCAGCGCGATAGAGAATATCGTGCGGCACCGCGAAGATACCAACAAGAAGATGCTTGAGCTGCTGGAGCGCATGTACGACGACATGCGCCCCCAAAACGCCGCCGAGCAGAACAAGGAACTGTATAAGGTTCTGAGGGATTCCCTTGTACACCTGGAAGGGGATATGCAAAAAGCGGTTCTTGAACGATTGATGAGTAAAATAGTGTGAAACATAGCGCAGCACAGGCCCCGGAAACGGGGCCTTTACTAGGAGCTAGATACTAGAAGCTAGGGAAAGGATGACGTACATGAAGGTATTAATAACCGGCGGGGCAGGGTTTATCGGGCTGCATACATGCAGGGCTTTTCTTGACGCTGGGGATGAGGCAGCCATTATAGATAAGGAGTTTTCTTATAAAATCACAAGAAATATGCCTAAGGATGTAACGCTTCATATTGAAGACATTCGGGAAAAGTCTAGCGTCATGTCGGTTTTTGAATATGAAAAGCCGGACGCCGTCGTGCATCTCGCGGCCCAGATAAGCGTCTCCGCCTCCGTCGCCGACCCGGAGAACGACATGCGAACAAACATTTTGGGGACTGTTAATGTCTTGGAGGCCTGCCGGGAATACGGCGTCCGCTCGCTTGTGATGGCTTCATCGGCGGCCGTTTACGGGGAGCCGCGAAGCCTTCCGCTTACCGAAGAGCATACGGCCGCGCCGTTGTCGCCATACGGGTTGTCCAAGCTCACCTGCGAACGGTATCTAGCCTGGTATGGCAATGCCTATAATATGAACTGCATAGCACTGCGTTATTCCAATGTATACGGGCCGGGGCAAGGGATATCGGGGGAAGGCGGCGTCGCCGCTATTTTCGCCGACAGGCTCCGTTCGGGGCGGCAGCCTGTTATCTACGGCGACGGCGGGCAGACCCGGGATTTCGTCTATGTGGGCGATGTAGCCAGGGCTAACCGTTTGGCCGCTGTTTATCCGGGTAAGCTGAACGGCGTTATGAACATCGGGACAGGCGAGGCGGTCAGCGTAAACGAACTGCTTTCCATTATGGGAGGCGTTCTGGGCGTCAGTCCCGCTCCGCGTTATGAAAACCCCAGGGAAGGCGATATCCGCCACAGCAGGCTCTCCGGGGAAAAGGCTCAGGAAGTATTGGGATGGCGGCCCGAGTGGTCGTTGGAGGATGGGATTGGTGAGCTTCTAAAACCTACCCTATAACAACCATCAACACTATAGACAATGCCATTACCAGCAGCGAAACCCCCGCCACGACCAAGCTCAACCTGGCGCCTTTAGGCGCCGACGCGGACGGAGGCATAAGATTGATCCTGCGGAGGCCGGTTACGATCGGCTTATAAAGCAGCATAACCGCCGACGCGTTCAATGTGGATTTAATCAAGTTAAACGGCAGAAAAACAGGTATGAGCATCCCCGCTACCGCTTGCCTTGTTATTTCGGGAGTATAAACCGGCACGATGAGATAATTCCACAACAGCATTACAACGGTGGAGAATATGACGGCGAAAACCAGGCCCAGCGCGGCCCCCGAGAGCTTCCGCCGGTATTTGTATATCATGGCGGCGCAAAATACGAAGGACGCCGACGACACAACGTCCATCAAGAGCCCCCAAAGGCCCGTCTCGCCGAACGTGATAAACTCAAGGACGCAAACCAAAACCGCCGCGCCTGTCCCTGCAAGCGGCCCAAAGAGCATTCCGCTAATAACAAGCGTTATATCCTTAGGATCATACCTAAGAAAACCAAATACAGTCGGTATCGATCTGGTCGCCATCATTGCCACAAAAGACACCGCAGCCAGCATTGCTAGCATCGTGAGTTTTTTTGTTTTACCTGACATGGAATCCCACCCCTTCGATGTGGCATTATATCACATCGTCAGCTTTTCTTCAAGTTAAAGCCGCTCACTATCTTCTTAAACGAATCGGATGCGGCGGAAAGCTCGTCTGCGGCGGCGGAAACGCTGCCCGCAGTGGAAGAGTTAGTAGAGGTAACGGTTGAGATATCCCCTATATTCCTCAAAACATCCTTAACCGACGATGACTGCGCTGCGGATGCGTCGGCAATGTGGGAGACATATTCCGAAATATCGGCAATTTCCCCGATAATCTCATTAAGCGTTCCCGCGACGGCTTCTGTGGCGCTGGAACCTTCCCTTGCTTTACGTGCGGAGTTTTCGATGATTTCCGTTGTTTCTTCCGCCGCCTTCTGACTGCGCTGCGCCAGCGAGCGAACTTCCTCGGCCACTACGGAAAAGCCCGTGCCGTGTTCGCCGGCGTGCGCCGCCTCAAAGGAGGCGTTCAAGGCCAGCAGGTTGGTTTGGAACGAGATGTCTTTGATCACCGCGAGTAGTTTTGATCTCTCGCGTGTCGACGCTGTAATCTCTTCCATCGCGCTCTGCATCCTCCGCATCTCCGCGTCGCCTTGTTCGATATACTCCTTTGTCCGCCGCACAAGATCCTCGGCCATCTTGGTATTGCGCCGGTTTTCCTCGGTCTTGACGTCTATTTCGCCTACTATCGCGCTGAGTGACGACAGTGATTCCGACTGGGTTTCCACACCCGCAGACAGCTCGCCGCTGGACGAGGCAATTTCCCTCCCGCTGTTCGCAATAATGAGTAGGCACGGAAACAAAGCAATAAAACACTGGAAAAACAGCAAAAATATGAAATTGGAGAAACAAGGCAAGAAATGGGAGATAAAGAGAACGACCTCAAAAATTAAGAGCGA